>NZ_JAUQOO010000029.1:0-50141 GCF_030580745.1 Pseudomonas serbiensis | reverse complement strand
GTCTTATTTATAAAGTGGACACCCCCCCGGGGGGGGGGGGGGGGCGCCAGAAAGGTTTGTCGCGCGGAAAAAAGGGCGTGCCCCCCCCCGCGCCCCCCCCCCCCCCCCCCCCCTCCCACAAGGTACAGGTACGCCTTAACAATTCATGTCATGTGCGATCAACCATCCTTGAACAGGAAGCTGTAGGCATTGAGTGCCGGTACGCCGCCCAGGTGTGCGTAAAGCACTTTCGAGCCCTCGGGGAATTCGCCGTTGCGGACCATGTCGATCATGCCGTGCATGGATTTGCCTTCGTAGACCGGGTCGGTCAGCACGCCTTCCAGACGGGCGCAGGTGCGGATTGCATCCAGAGTGCCTTCGTTTGGCAGGCCGTATTCCGGGTACGCATAACGAGTATCGAGGACTACGTCATCGGCGGTGATTTCACGGCCCAGCTCCACCAGTTTTGCGGTGTTCTGAGCAATGCGCAGCACTTGCTCGCGGGTCTGATCCGGTTTTGCCGAGGCATCGATACCGATCACCCGCTGAGCACGGCCATCGGCAGCGAAACCGACCACCATCCCGGCGTGGGTACTGCCGGTGACCGAGCAGACGACGATGTAATCGAACTTGAAGCCCAGTTCTTCTTCCTGTTGGCGCACTTCATCGGCAAACCGCACGAAGCCCAGGCCGCCATAAGGGTGTTCCGAGCAGCCTGCCGGAATCGGGAACGGCTTGCCGCCACTCTCGACCACATCGGCCATGGCTTTTTCCCAGCTCGGGCGGATACCGATATCAAAGCCTGCCGAATCCAGACGCACATCAGCTCCCATGATGCGGGACATCTCGATATTGCCCACACGGTCGTACACCGCATCGGAGTAGTTCACCCAGTTCTCCTGGACCAGCACGCACTTCATGCCCAGGTGAGCGGCGACGGCTGCTACCTGACGAGTCTGGTTCGACTGGATACCGCCGATGGACACCAGGGTGTCATAACCGCCTTCGATGGCTTCGGGGATGAGGTATTCAAGCTTGCGCGTCTTGTTCCCGCCAAATGCCAGACCGCTGTTGCAGTCTTCGCGCTTGGCATACAGCTCGACCTTGCCGCCCAGATGCTCGCTGAGACGCTTGAGCGGAGTGATAGGCGAAGGGCCGAATGTCAGGGGATAGCGCTTGAATTTGGTCAGGTTCATATCGAGTCTCCAATGAGAGGAATCATTAACGTGCTGCGATGGGACCTATCATAGAAAATCGATCAATAATCGTGGTTGCAAAGAATTGTCTATTTAGGAAATTAAAGTTAGTCTCTGGAAATTGAAAATTAATTTTATTTCTAGAAAGTCCATATGAAAGCAATAAATGAACGAGGCAAAAAGCCGGACGCCGATATCACGCCGCTGCTCGACAGGATCGACCGGGCCATCCTCAAGACGTTGCAGCGTGATGCGTCCATTTCCAACGTGGCGCTGGCCGAAAAGGTCAAACTGAGCCCGCCGGCCTGCCTGAGGCGTGTCGAGCGGCTCAAGGACGCGGGTGTCATAAAAGGCGTGGTGGCGCTGCTCAACGGCGAAGCGCTGGAAGCGGGGATGGTGGTACTGATCGGCGTGGTACTGGATCGCTCGACCCCGGACTCATTCGCCCAGTTCGAGGAGGCTGCGCAGAAGGTTTCCGGCTGCATGGAGTTTCATGTGGTGACCGGGGAGTTCGACTATTTCATGTTGCTGCGCACCAAAGACAGCCAGAGCTTCAACCGGCTGCACGCCGAGCAACTGCTTTATCTGCCGGGCGTCAGGCAGATCCGCTCCTTCATGGGCTTGCGTCAGGTGCTTTCAACCACCCAGATCCCCATGTAGGCACGGTCAGGAGGGCGACATGAAATGATCCTGCAGGTAGTTCTTCACCAGATGCCGGGTCGCCGCCAGTATTTCTTCTACCTGTGAGTCCATCGAGGCCTTGGACGGGGTCTGTTCTTCCAGCTTCTCCAGCTCGAAAAAGTGCAGCTTGTGCCCGCACACCGAACCCAGCCAGGACAGATGCGCCCGATGGCTGGCTTCCACATCCAGCAGATGGCAGGTCTTGGGGATTGAACTCAGCAAGCCATTGGCTTCGCAGCTCGAAGGTTTTTGCGCACTGAAGGCCCGGTTTTCAGCATCGAGCCATTCCTCTTCCAGTTGGGTCGATTGCTTGATGACCAGATAAGCCACCTGTTCCCAGTCACTGATTTCGGTATTGAGTGTGTCGATGATGTATTGAGGCAGGTTTGCATTGGAAACGATGATGACGCCCGTCTCTTGAGAGGTCGGTTTCAACCATTGCGCTCGTTGCGAATCAGTGTGCATGACAGCCCCTTGTTGTTGGTGCAGCGATCAATAATCGGGTTTCGTGATGCAACACTCACGCCACAAGTCGGGAAGGGGGAGTTGCTCGCTTGAACCCCTGATACAAAAACGATACTGTGCGTTTGTAGGACAATCTCACTCAAGCGCCTGTATTTACTCGGCCGGCGCGGGCTCGATCTGGAGGTCGGGGCAGGGACTTTCAGAGCAGTTAACGGAATAACACTATGACGCCGATCATCGAAGCCCTTTCAAAACGCCCGTTTGCCGAGTGCTCTCTGGTTTCAGCATGCAACGCTGAGTTTCCTCGCCATACCCATGAAGAATATGTGATCAGCGCCAATCTTTCCGGTCGCGAACGTATCTGGTATGACGGCCGCTCTCAGGAAGTGCTGCCCGGTCAGGTCACCCTCTATAACCCGATGACGGTCCAGTCTTCCCGATTCTGCTCGGCAGGTGCCAGGTTCATCAGTGTTCACCTGGATGCCGCTCACGTGGCGTCGGTCTTTGGCGATACCCAGGGGCCGCTGTTTGACGAAGGCGCGTTCATCGACGGTGCCCTGTTCAAGGCCATCGCTGCGCTGCACGCGGCCAATGACTCTTCCCGCCGCGAAGAGGCACCTTATGAACTGTTGGCCGAACTCTCCAGGTTTCGGGATCAAGGCAGCGTTATCGTCGAACTTGATGTGGTTTCCCGAGTTGTGGAATTCATGCTCGACAACCTTTACGAAGACATCGACCTGCAAGATATCAGTGCCATGGCAGGGCTCTCGAAGTTTCATCTGGTGCGCAGTTTCAAGATGGTGAAGTCTCTGGCGCCTATGCAGTTCCTGAAGCAGCTCAGGCTGATCGAAGTGCGCAAGAGACTTCGCCGGGGCGATGCGGCGGCAAGGGTTGCCACTGAACTGTACTTTTATGACCAGGGCCACATGTGCAATTCGTTCCGCCGGGTGATGGGCATATCCCCTAATCGCTATGCATCAATGTTCAATAACGGGCTGCGCACTGACGAACTCCATATAGCCTGAAATGACGACGTACAGGGTGAAGTAGGCAAATATCAGCGCCGATGCGATGTAGGTCCATCTGAGCATCTTTTCACCCAGCAGCTGGCCACCGTGGTAGGCCAGGGTACACAGCACCAGTGCCCAGAAAATACCTGCGCTGAAAAAGCCCGAGAGGAAGAGAACCGAGCTGTTCAGGTCCACGCCCTGTTTGGCGATGATTGCGCCGCCTACCGCAGCAAACCACAGGATCGCGCTGGGCGAGGACATTGCGAGAAAGATGCCCTTGGAGAAAAGCGCGAAATTCGTGTTGCCCCACTGCATTTCCGATCCGCTGACCCCAGCCTTGACCCGCATGGCGCTGGCAACCATCTTGAAGCACAGGTAAGCCAGTACCGCCGAGCCACCCAGCCATAGCGCCCAGCGAACCGCCTCGTACTGAAGCAGCACCGCCATGCCCGCCAGAGCGAGAATGGCGTAGACCAGGTCGCCGATGCAGGTGCCTACGCCCAGCCAGACGCCCTGTCTGAACCCGCGCTGCATCGACAATGTGATCATGGCCATGTTGGCCAGACCGATCTCCAGGCACAGTGAAAGGCTCAATAGAAAGCCGTTGTAAAACTCCACTTATGTGTTCTCCAGCAAGGACTGTTCATAGAAAAGGGTGGTTTCACAGACGGGCAGCCCGAACAGCAGATCCGCGCCTTGGGCAAGGTGGGCGCCATAGTTTTTCAGGAAGCCGTCGAAAGCCTGGATATCATCGGACATGACTGCGGTGAGCAGCGTGCGGGTGATATGGGCCATGGCCTGCGGGAACGCTTCGGAGTCTATGGCGATGGTGCCCGGTTTGAGCACCGACAAGACGCCGGCTTCTTCCAGCATTTTCAGTTGGACGTAAGCGGCGCCAGCGTCCGGGAACTGCTCTGGCCCGCGCCGCAGGTAACGGAACAGCTCCAGCACATAGAGCCGCATCATCATGACCGGGTCCAGTTCAAGCCTTTCAGCAATCGCCGGGTCCATTGCCAACATGAAACCAAACACATCGGCCACGGTTTCCTGGGCAATCATCGAGCCCCAGCGGTCATGGCGACTCAGCTTTCGGTAATCGGTGTTCTTGAGCACGATCGAGTGGCCAAGGTCATGCCCGCGGAACCAGCCGATCAGGTAACGCTCGGCGTCCTGTTCTGCCGGCAGATCAGCATCCGCCCAGCCAAAGATACCCTTCTGCTCCAGCGCGATTTGCCGGTAGAGGTTCAGGTACGTGTTGGCGAACACCACCGTGCGCTTGAACGGCGCGTATTTGATGCCCTGATCTTCGGGCATGAAATAAGCGAAGTGCTTGGGGAAGGTATCGGCCTCACCGGCAATCGCACACAGATCGATGATCTTGTAAGAACAGGCTGGCAACCGTTGAAGTTCGACGTCAAAACGCTCGGAAAGCCTGGCCACGCTGCTCTCGAAGTGATGGTCGATCACATCCGAGACCGCCTGGAGCTTCTGGTTCGGCGTTCCGAAAAATGCCGAAAACCCTGTTTCCCGTGACTTGCCCAGCCATGTCGACAGCGGCCCGACGTAACCCACCAGTTCATTCTCATTCAGTGCTGCCAGCGCGGGGCCGGCATTTTCGAGAGCCATGCACCCCATCAGCCCTTCTGCAAGCAGGCCCATGGCTTGTCTTGAAGCTTCATCCGTCAGTTGGCCGGAGGCGGTCGCCAGATGATTGGCAATCGACAGCACGATGTTTTTCACCAGCACTGAGTCTTTGCTGCCAGCGCGTTCGAGCTCCCGGATGGCATTGGCCATTCGAGTGATGTTTTTCAAGGAGTCGAGCAGTTCGGGTGGGAACGTGTCGGGCTTGGCAAGCTGGACGGATCGGATCAGGTGCTGTTTTCGCCTAGGCCAGAAAATGCTGTTCATGATGGCTCCCGGTGGATGAGGGGGCCAATCAAAGCAGTCGGGACGGAGCGGGTATTGGAAATAATTGCTGTTGTGTGACAGTCGTGAATGTGGGCAAAACGTTGTGAGTCGGCGCGGGTCAGATGATTCTGAAGCATAGGGTCATACGATTGACTGTAGCCTGTGATTCAATAAGCGCCGTTTTGTTTTTCTATTTGTTCAAGGATATTGATTGTGGCTGCTGGAAGCTTGCTGACCCTGCTCGATGACATTGCAACCCTGCTCGACGATGTGGCACTGGCCACCAAAAAGACGGCGGGTGTGCTGGGCGATGACCTGGCCCTCAATGCGCAACAAGTCACGGGCGTCTCGGCCGACCGGGAGTTGCCGGTAGTGTGGGCGGTGGCCAAGGGCTCATTGCTCAACAAGGCGATTCTGGTGCCTGCCGCATTGCTTATCAGCGCCTTTGCGCCATGGGCGATCCTGCCTTTGCTGATGATCGGCGGTGCCTACCTGTGTTTCGAGGGGGCTGAAAAGATTGTCCACAAATGGCTGCATTCCGATGCAGGTCAAGAACACGAAGAGCGTAAACAGGCTGCTGGCGATGCATCAGTGGACATGGTTGCGTTCGAGAAGGAACGGATCAAAGGCGCCATCCGCACGGACTTCATCCTTTCGGCAGAAATCATCGTCCTGGCACTGGGCGTGGTTTCAAGCCGGCCGTTCCTTGATCAGGTTGGCGTACTGGTGATAGTCGCGGTGCTGATTACAGTCGGCGTATATGGTTTGGTGGCCGGTATCGTGAAACTCGACGACCTGGGCCTGCACCTGAAAAAGAGCGCCAGCTCTGCCTCGCAAAGCATAGGCAATGGCTTGCTCTGGCTGGCTCCGGTCTTGATGAAAGCGCTGTCTATCCTTGGCACCGCCGCCATGTTCATGGTCGGCGGCGGCATTCTGGTGCATGGCTTGCCGTTCGCTCATCACTGGGTCGAGGGCATCACCGAAAGCGCGGCCAGTGCTGTCGGCGGTTTCTCCATCGTAGTCCCGACCCTGATGGATGCCATTGCCGGAATCATTGCCGGTGCGGCACTGGTGGTCGTGGTGACGCTGGCGGGTAAGGTGTGGAAGTCGGCAAGGGGTTGAGCTGATTGTTGCCTGGCTCAAGTGATGCCTGAAGTGCTGGTCGTCCATAGAAGAACAGGGCGGTCAGCAGCATCGTGAGCCATACCAGAATCCCGGACCAGAAGGTGTGGGACATGAAGTGCCAGCCTTGCAGGACGCGGGTCGTGCCATACACCATGCCCAGCAGCAGAACCCAGCCCAACAGCTTGCGAGCATGTCGCCAGCGGTAGCGGCGGGCGACGAAGTACAGCGCCAACAGGGTAAAACCGCTTGAGGCGTGACCACCGGGCCAGCAGCGTCCTTTTCCGGCTTCATGCAGCAGGTTGAAGTTCTCGAACCATTCTTTCTTTTCCTGAGTGCCGCCATACAGGGTTGTTTCGACCGGGCAGTAAACACTGGTGTGGCTTTTGAAGTAATGAACCATGCCAGTGGTTATCGCGAAGGCAACGACAACGAAGATAAAGTCACGGCGGTGACGGGCAAGAAACTTGAGTACCCTGGCGATACGAAGTCTTTCCAGAGTGGCAATCAGGCGCTGATGTTTGTCGGCCTTGAACCTGGGCCATACAAATGAAAGCAATGCTCCGATGATTGCCAGCTCACCTGTCCAGTCCGGAATGATCCGTGGCCAGCGATGTGTCAGGTTTTCAAAAAGCCTGTCGTGCTGGAACGGGAATACCTGGGTAACAGGGTCGTACAACAGATTGCTGAGGGTGACATCCAGTTCGGTCAGGTCGAAGACGACAAAGACCAGAGCCGCCAGCAATAAAGGTATGCCGACATTCATCAAGTAGAAGCGATTTTTTAGAGTATTCACGCGGCCGGATTTCCTGATGGCTTATGGATGTTGCGGCATGACGGACTTCCAGTCCTGGGCATCGAGAAAGCCCAGAATCCTGGTGCTGTGATCTTTGGGGTTAACAGCCATGAACAGGGCGCTGCCATAGTCGGGCACGGTGCGTGCCGAAACTTTCAGCGACTTCTCCAGTTGGTTGAAGCACTCGCTGTGAGTGACCAGCACCATGTTTCGTTGGTCGACTTTGTGCTGCTGCAAGTCTTCCAGCATCGTGTGGCGACAGTTGCCCAACCAGTCCTGAGGAATGCTTGCGCCTTTGAACGCAAAGCCTGCGGTCTGGGCCGTACGCAGCAGAGGGCTGTTGAAAATGTCCGTGTGGCTCAGATCAAGGGCTCTGAACGAATTGCCCAGTTCCTGTGCTACTAACTGACCTTTACGGGTAATGCCGTCGGGTGGTCCAAGACAGGGATTGGTCGAGTGATCGCAACGCTCTGCATGGCGCACCAGAATGACCAGATCACCTTCGGCCCAGTGGGCAAGCACGCCGGCCTTGCGCAGGTTGTGGCCCAGTGAGAGATCGAGTGGGCCAGAGGGCGTCAACAGCGAGGTGCCCAGCCATATAGCGGCCAGCATCAGCGGCAGTAGCCACAGCGCTTTTGGGTAATGGGTAAGGTTTCTGTAGCCAGCGTGACTGGCAATGGCCAACTGGTCGTAGAGCGATTGGGTATTCAAGGCTGGTCGCCGTCACAAGGGGAGGACTGGACCGCAGAGTAGGGCGCGACAGGTCAATGACCGGTCAACGAGATGTGAAAAAACAATTGAGAAAGAGGGTGTTCAGTACTGGCGAGGCGGCACCGCAGTGCAACCTCGCCCGATGCGGCCTGTGATCAGAAGAACACTTTGACCAGAAGGCTTGCAGTGTTCTGGTCGGTATCAAAGGATGAAGTGTCCTTGATGCCGTACTTGTTGCTCCAGTAGTCGTATTCGATACCGACGTAGAGTTGTTTCTCAGGGAAGTTCAACGCCTTGCCCAGGTCGTACTTGATCTGTGGGTTGATGTGCAGGTTGGCGTGGTAGGTGCCACGGGCGTTCTTGTCGTTATCCACGACCCAGTCGATGAAGCCGTCGACCACCACATCGGATTTGCCCATTGGAATGGTGTAGGACCATACCGGCGTGATCTGCCATACGCCGTCGCCCGGACGATTGCCTTCGGTCTGGCGCTGGTAGAAGTTCAACTGGAAGTAATCGAAGCCCGGGATGTTCAGGTCAAAGCCTGGACCGATCAGGTACGACTCGTTATCGCCTTCTCCGAACTCATAAGTGGCGGCCAGCAGCACGTCCGAGATAGGCCCCAGCTCAAACTTCTGGCCGAAGATCTTGCCCATCGACAGGCGTGGCGAGAACTCACCGTAGTAAGTGTTCGGGCCGCTGTTCGCGTCTTTCTTGCCGTTGTAGAAGATCTTGTCGACGAAGAAGAAGTTGTCGCCGTATTTCCAGCCATCCGCATGTTCGAAGGTAAAGGTCTGTTGTATTTCCGGGTTGACCGTGAAGTCCCGACCGTTGAGGTAGGTCAGGCTGTTGGTCTGCCATTGCAACAGATCGCCGGCCATGGCCGAGCCTGCGGCCAGCAGACTACCGGCCAGTAACAGGCTGGAAAAAGTACGGTTCATGCGGTTGCTCCCTTGAGGTTAGATAGCTGTTCTTGAGGTGGGCGTTCTGTTTGTGACGCCTTTGCTCTGGTTGTAATAAATTGTCTACGTGGTCAGCTTCGTGATTTAGCAAAAGCTGAGCCAACCCTGTGAAAAAGCCACGCGGATACCTGAAACACTCGGCAATGGCCGGTTTCCGATGATTTTTACGGGATGCAGGACCTGACTGAACGGACAATTTCAGTTCAGGCCTGGCAATTGGCGGCTTGTAAAGCGGCGGCGGAGAATACTGGGTGGCGAGTGCCAGCTCAAGTGCTCCAGAGCGGAGCATGACAGGCGAAAGTGGGGCGTTTTTCCTCTTGAGGTCACAAATCACTTTGTGGGAGGCAGCTTGCTGGCGACTTCAGCGTACGACGCAGAATATCTGCCAGTTTCAGGCTTTTTTCGCCAGCAAGCTGCCTCCCACAAGTGTTGTTTGTGCCTTAACTGATCGGCATTAACCTGTGCGGATTCATCCGCGAAGAGTGTTCAATGAACACTGGCCCCTTGATCGATCCATGCGCCCACAAGATCCCGTTCCTCCTGGGTCATCTGGGTGATGTTGCCCAAAGGCATGATCGGTGTGGTGATGGCCTGGGCCTTGATGCGCGGGGCCAGTAGCTGGATCTGCTCGGGCGTATCGAACATCACGCCCGCAGGCGCGGCGCTGAACAGGTTGCTGGTGGGGTTGGCCGAATGGCAAACGGTGCAACGTTGCTGGATGACCTCATGAACCCTGGCGAACTCTATCCCTGCAACCTTGGCGGTTTCAGCCGGTGCGGGCGCAGCAACCGGTTCGGGGCGTTTTTCGTCGGCCCTGTAGCCGCCCACGGCTGTGCCGGGAAGTGGCTGATACTCGATTTTTGCCGCCGCATCATGAGCCTTCTGCGGTTGCGCGGGGCCGGTGACGTAGGCCAGACAAATCATGCCCAGCGCCGCGAACGGCAAGGTCCAGAAGAATCTGTGGCTGTCATGTCGGGTATTGAAGTAATGGCGTACCAGCACCGCCAGCAAGGCAATCACCGCCAGGATCAGCCAGTTGTACTGGCTGCCATAGGTGCTGGGAAAGTGGTTGCTGATCATGATGAACAGCACCGGCAGGGTGAAGTAGTTGTTGTGCCGTGAACGCAGCAGGCCTTTGGCGGGCAGAGCCGGGTCCGGCGTACGGTTCTCGGCGATGGCCGCTACCAGTGCGCGCTGGGCCGGCATGATGATGCGGAACACGTTGCCGACCATGATGGTGCCCATGATGGCGCCCACATGCAGATACGCTCCACGCCCGCTGAACACCTGGCTCAAGGCGAAGGCCGCCGCGACCAGCAGCACGAACAGGATCACACCCAGCAGCGCAGGGCGTTTACCCAGTGCCGAGTCGCACAGAAAGCTGTACACGAACCAGCCGACAAACAGTGAACCAAGGCCGATATGCACACCCGCCGCAGGCGAAAGGCTGCTGCCTGGAGCCAGCAGATAAAGTGTCGGGTTGGCGTAGAACACCACGCACAGCAGAGCAACCCCGGACAGCCAGGTCGAATAGGCTTCCCATTTGAACCAGTGCAGGTTCTCGGGCATGGTCGGCGGCGCGAGCTTGTACTTTTCCAGGTGGTAGATGCCGCCACCGTGGATGGCCCACAAGTCACCCGACAAACCGTCACGCGGGTTTGAGCGATTGAGGTTGTTTTCCAGCCAGACAAAGTAGAAAGAGGCGCCGATCCACGCCACGCCCACAATCATGTGAATCCAGCGCACGCCCAGATTCAGCCATTCCATCAGATGTGCCAGCACGGTATTTCCTTTTGCCTGGGGGGCCAGGCCTTCCTATTGGTTTGGATCGAGCACCATCAACTGGCTCTCTTCAAAAAAATGCTCATCGCAGTTATTGCCGGTTCCACTGCGATCAACCACCAGGAAGTCATCCCGCTTTTCGATCGTCAGCACCGGATGGTGCCAGACGCCGCGATGGTAATTCACACCCTGCCTGCCGTTGGAAACGAAGGCACGGGTCAGCTCTGGCTCAGGTACATCGCCAAGTGGCGCGACCACGATCAGAAAAGGGTTGCCGAGCAGCGGTATGAAAGCCTGGCTGCCCAGCGGGTGGCGCTCCAGCATGGCAATGGTCAACGGCATCTCCAGTGCTTCGGCGCGGAAGATGCTGATGATTGCCTTGTCATCTGGCGTGGCGGTTTCCACCTCGGCCAGACGATGAAAGCGCTGTGTCGAGCCGTTGTTGATCATGAAGTGAGCGCTGCCGTCGGTTTCGATCACATCACCGAACGGGGCAAAGGCTTCTTTGGTCAACGGCTCGATAATCAGTTTGCGCATTACAGTCTCTCTGGGCCTGTAGGAGCGACTTCAGTCGCGAAGGGCCATCGCCGATTCGCGAATGAATTCGCTCCTACGGGAGGGTGTGTTTATTTGGTTATTTTGCCCAATACTCGCAAGCGACTCACGCCGCCATCGGGAAATACATTCAGACGGATATGGGTGATCGGGCCGATAGCCTTGATCTGCTCGGCGAAGTCATGTTCGGCGTGCATGCTCAGTTTCTGGCTGGGCAGCAGTTCGCGCCAGAACAGGCTTTGGGTTTCGATCTGGCTGTCGGTGCCGCCTTTGACGAAGGCGCCCTGGATCGAGCAACTGTCCGGGTAGTTGCCTTTGAAGTGCAGTGTATCGACGATGACTCTTTCCACTTCGCCCGGATGCCCCAGCGCGACGATGACCCAGTCATTGCCCGGCGTGCGGCGGCGGGCGGTTTCCCAGCCGTCGCCCATGTTCACACCGCGACCAGGGTTCAGAATGTTGCTCATGCTGCCGTAGTGCTCGTCGGAGCAGGCAATGGCGCGACCGCCATTAAGCGCTGCGACCAGATCGATCTGCTCGCTATCGCTGACTTCGGACCAGTCACGGAAGGGGATGCCGTGCACACGCAGACGTGCCACGCCGCCATCGGGGTAGATATTGAAACGCAGGTGACTGAACGCTTGATCGTTGCTGATGGCGTGGTAGTGATGGCTATTGCCTTGCAGCTCTACCGACGGCAGCACTTCAACCCATTGAGTGTTTTCATCAGGGTCGCCCGATGCCAGGAAGCAGGCTTCCAGAGAGGCGGAAGGCGGGAAGTTGCCGGTAAAGAACGAGGTGTCGATATCCACGCCCTTGATGGTGCCTGCCACGCCCAGGCGGATCACCGCGCTGTCGTAACCTTCAAAGCGTTTGCGCCGCGATTCCCAGCCGTCCATCCATTTGCCGTTGTCATCGAACACGCCTTCTTTCCAGACCGCAGGGGTCGGCTGGAACAGGCGGTTGGCATCGGCGAACCAGTCATCGGTGACTGACAGGACTTTGGTCCCCAGGCGTGCGTCGGCCAGATTGACGAACTTCTCGAACGGTGCGGCGTAAACTTTCATTCTTTTTGTCTGCCTTTCTCGATGGGCTTGGAAGGAATGGGCTAGGTAGTGTCTACAGGGTCAGCAAGCGAAACAGGGCAATCTTGTTGATCTCGGCCAGCGCGCAGGCGAACTCGGCTTCTGCCGAGTGATGGATACGCTGCTCGAAGGCCGCCAGGATCTTGTGCCGGTCGCTTCCCTTGACCGCCATGATGAACGGGAAGCCGAACCTGGCCTTGTAGGCCTGATTCAACTCGGTAAAACGCTGGAACTCCTCGGCTGTGCATTGATGAATGCCGGCACCGGCCTGTTCGCTGGTGCTGGCTTCGGTCAGTTCACCCTGGATGGCGGCTTTGCCTGCCAGATCCGGGTGAGCGTTGATCAGCGCCAGTTGCCGCTCATGATCGGCGTTGAGCAGGATTTCGCTCATGCGCGCATGCAGGCTTTCGACCTGATCCAGCTCAGGGCTCACGCCCAGTTCATAGGTCTTTTCAGCGACCCATGGCGAGTGTTCGTAGATATCGGCAAAGGCTGCAATGAACGCTTCACGGCTCAGAGACGAGGGCTTCAGTGTCTGGAACTGGCTCATTGCGCGGCCTTGAAAGGATGTTGAGTGTGCCAGTGGCGAGCGATATCGACACGGCGGGTAAACCAGACCTGTTCGTGGCTCTTGGCGTACTCGATGAAGCGCTTGAGTGCAGCGAGACGGGCAGGGCGACCGATCAGGCGGCAATGCAGGCCGATGGAAAGCATTTTCGGGGCCTCTGCACCTTCGGCGTAAAGCACGTCGAAAGCATCCTTGAGGTACTGGAAAAACTGCTCGCCATTGTTGAAGCCCTGCACCTGAGTGAAGCGCATGTCATTGGTGTCCAGCGTGTAGGGAATCACCAGATGCGGCTTTCCTGTCGGGTTGTTCGGCTCCCAGTAGGGCAGGTCGTCGTCGTAGGTGTCGCAATCGTAGAGAAAGCCGCCTTCCTCCATCACCAGGCGACGGGTATTGGGGCCGGTGCGGCCGGTGTACCAGCCCAGCGGGCGTTCGCCGGTGATTTCGGTCAGGATGCGAATGGCCTGGAGCATGTGCTCGCGCTCCTGGGCTTCATCCATATTCTGGTAGTCGATCCAGCGATAGCCGTGGCTGCAGATTTCATGACCGTCAGCGACCATGGCGCGGATCACGTCCGGGTGACGCTGGGCAGCCATGGCCACGGCAAAGATGGTCAGCGGGATATCGAATTGCCTGAACAGCTTGAGAATGCGCCACACACCGGCACGGCTGCCGTATTCGTACAGCGACTCCATGCTCATGTTGCGCTGGCCTTGCAGCGGTTGCGCCGCGACCATCTCGGACAGGAAGGCTTCGGATTCCTTGTCGCCATGCAGAATGTTGCGCTCGCCACCTTCTTCGTAATTGAGGACGAAGGAGAGGGCGATACGCGCATTGCCGGGCCAATGAGGATGGGGAGGATTGCTGCCGTAACCGATCAGGTCGCGTGGATAGTCAGCGCTCACTGCAAGCTTCCTTTAGGTGCGTGAAATCTGGTGCGGTACAAGCCCTGTGGCAGAAAACCGCGCTGCGCCGATTGTATACAAAATAATATCAACTTTGTAACCCATAAAATTTCGCACGCTAGCGCTTTGAGTCATGCAATAAACTTGCCTGAGTGGTCAGCTTAAAATGAAAAACCTTAATGCTTTCCTTTGCTTCAGTGTTTTCGGCACTAAACCTCTGCTCAGAAATTTCAGGACTCACGGACGCAGGTTTTATTGTGTACAAGTTTTTTTAAAAGTGTCTTAATCGATCTCTGTCTACGATTGGCAAGCACCCTGATGGTGCATCATGCCCGCAATTCAACCATTCAACGAGGTGCTGATATCAATGGGACGATTAACCACGCATGTGCTGGACGCCGCGCACGGTTGCCCCGGCAACGGCATCCACATCGAACTTTACCGGGTCGAAGGCGAGCGTCTTGAACGAGTCGCCACGGCGGTCACCAACAGTGATGGTCGTTGCGATGCTCCCTTGCTCCAGGGCGAAGCTTACCGCACGGGTGTCTATCAGCTTCAGTTTCATGCGGGCGATTACTACCGCGGGCGTGGCGTGACGCTGCCTGAGCCGGCCTTTCTCGATGTGGTGGTGCTGCGCTTCGGGATTGATGCAGGTCAGGAGCACTATCACGTGCCGCTGCTGGTTTCGCCTTACAGCTACTCGACCTATCGTGGCAGTTGATTGCACAGCGCGAGGCGCGCCCTTGTGCTGGCGCACTGTGTACAATGCGTCCGTCCTACGCCGTAAACCACTTGCACACGAGTGCCCATGAACGAACAGTCCCTGCCCCTGAAGAAACAGCCACGCGCGGTCAAGTCAGCCCGTAACGCAACCCAGGACGATATCGTCTATGCGCATATCTTCGAGGCGATCCTTGAGCAGCGTCTGGCTCCGGGCACCAAGCTGAGCGAAGAGGCACTGGGCGAAATCTTTGGCGTGAGTCGCACCATCATTCGTCGCGCCCTGTCGCGCCTGGCTCATGAAGGTGTCGTGCTGTTGCGGCCTAACCGGGGGGCGGTGGTCGCCAGCCCCAGCGTCGAGGACGCGCGTCAGGTGTTCTTCGCCCGGCGCATGGTGGAAAAGGCCATTACCGAGCTTGCGGTCGAACACGCGACCGCCGAGCAACTGGCTGAGTTGCGGCAGATGGTCAGCGACGAGCGCGACAGCTTTGCCAGAGGGGATCGTGGCGCCGGGATTCGCCTGTCTGGCGAGTTCCACCTGCAACTGGCAGTGGCCGCCCGTAACGCACCGCTGATCAGCTTTCAGCGCAGCCTGGTGTCGCAGACCTCATTGATCATCGCTCAATACGAAAACGGCAATCGCACCCATTGCTCCTACGATGAACACACCCAGTTGATCGACGCCATCGAAGCCCGCGATGCCGCATTGGCCGTGGAACTGATGATGCATCACATGGACCACATCGACAGCAAGCTCAACCTCGGCGACGACGGCGCGTCCGATGATCTGCATGCGGTGTTTTCGCACCTGATGGGCAAGAAGAAACCGGGCAAGGGGTAATGCCTGGTAGTCAAGGCGTACAGGTCTCTGTGGGAGGGGCCTTGGCCGCGACGACTTGCTGACAGGCAACACATCTTCAGCGCACTTCACATTGCTGTCGCGGCCAAGGCCCCTCCCACGAAGTGTGATTCAACCCTCACGCTGGTGCACCAACTGCCCCGCTGACCATGTCTGTTGCACCGTGCGGTCATCGCCTAATGTCATCAGCACAAACAGGATCTCTGCAATGTCCTTGGCCTGTTTCAGCCTATAGGCCAGCAGCGGCGTAGCGTTGTAGTCCAGCACCACAAAGTCAGCTTCGTTGCCGGGCTTCAGGCTGCCTATCCGGTCGTCCAGCCGCAGCGCCCGTGCGCCACCCAATGTGGCCAGATACAGTGATTTGAAAGGGCTGAGCCTCGCGCCCTGCATCTGCATGACCTTGTAGGCTTCGTTCAGGGTTTGCAGGATCGAGAAACTGGTGCCGCCGCCCACATCGGTCCCCAGCCCGACATTGATCCCGTGCTTTTCAGCCCTCGGCAGATTGAACAGGCCGCTGCCCAGAAACAGGTTGGAGGTCGGGCAGAACGCGATGGCCGATCCGGTTTCTGCCAGCCGCGCACACTGTTCGTCACACAGATGCACGCCATGGGCGAACACCGAGCGCTCGCCCAGCAGGTTGAAGTGGTCGTACACGTCCAGATAGTTTTTGCGCTCCGGGAACAGGGCCTTGACCCATTCGATTTCCTGCAGGTTTTCGCTGATATGCGTCTGCATGTACAGGCCGGGATACTCGCTCAGCAGCTTGCCTGCCAGGGTCAGTTGCTCCGGCGTGCTTGTGGGCGCAAAGCGCGGGGTGACGGCGTAGCTCAGGCGGCCCTGGCCATGCCAGCGTTCGATCAGCGCCTTGCTGTCCGCATAGCTGGACTCGGGGGTATCCACCAGATAGTCCGGTGCATTGCGGTCCATCATCACCTTGCCGGCGATCAGGCGCAGGTCCAGCTTTTGAGCGGCGCTGAACAGTGCGTCTACCGACTCCTTGTGAACGCTGCCGAACACCAGCGCCGTGGTGGTGCCGTTGCGCAGCAGCTCCTTGAGAAAGATATCGGCCACTTCAGCGGCATGCACCGGGTCGGCAAACTGGCTCTCGCAAGGGAAGGTGTACGTGTCGAGCCAGTCCAGCAACTGCTCGCCATACGAGCCGATCATGCCGGTCTGCGGCAAGTGAATGTGGGTGTCGATAAAGCCCGGAGTAATCAGCGCGTCCTGATACTCGATCAGTTCCACATCGCTGCCCAGGCTACCCAGCAGGTCAGCGGCATTGCCGACGGCGGTGATCCTGCCGTCTTCGACCAGCATCAGGCCGTCGGGAAAATATTCATAAGACGCCTCGACCCCGACTTGGGCGGGGTCGGCAATGCTGTGCACGATACTGGCGCGGTAGGCTTTCTTGTTGCTTGAAACGAGGGTCATGGGCATCTCATTGCGACTGGCTGCGCCGCGAGGCGGGCAGCAGTTTGGCGACAGGTTCGGCGCTGGCACTGTGTTGGCCAAAGCTGGCGTTGTAGGTAGCGATTATTTCGGCGGCGATGGAAATGGCGATCTCGACAGGCAGCTTGCCTTTGACCTGCGCCAGGCCCATGGGGCAGCGCATGCGTTGCAGCAAGGCGGCATCAAAGCCGCGTTCCTTCAGGCGATGCTCGAACTTGACGCGCTTGGTCCGGGAGCCGATCAGCCCGAAATAGCCAAAGTCGCCGCGCTTGAGGATTGCGGCTGTCAGTTCCAGATCCAGTTGATGGTTGTGAGTCATGACAATGCAGTAACTGCCTTTGGGCAGTTGCGCGACCTCATCGACAGGCTCGTCGCTGACGATTTTCAGCACGGCCTCGGGCAAGTGTTCCGGGAACTCCTGCTCGCGAGAATCGATCCAGCGCACCCGGCAGGGCAGGCTGGCCAACAGCGGCACCAGCGCCCGGCCGACGTGGCCTGCACCGAACACCGCGATCTGCGCCTGTGGCTGCCCCATGGGCTCGAACAGCAGGACATTCACGCCGCCGCAGCACTGGCCGAGGCTGGCGCCGAGGTTGAAGCGCTCCAGGCGCGTCTGCTGGCTGCCGCTGGCCAGCATGTCACGGGCGATTTCCATGGCCTTGTATTCCAGATGGCCGCCGCCGATGGTGTCGTGGATCCCCTGCGCCGTGACCACCATCTTGGAGCCCGCATTGCGTGGCGTCGAGCCAAGCTCCTCGATGATAGTGACCAGAATGCTCGGCTCACCTTGGGCCTGTAGCCTGGCCAGGGCGCTGATCCAGTCGTTCATGTGTGCCTCTGAGTTGACGGACCCGGTAGGAGCGAATTCATTCGCGAAGACGTCAGCACATCCACCGTCAATGGCACTTTCACATGCCGCTTCGCGAATGAATTCGCTCCCACGGGGATGTTCATTGAAGACGTCTCATCTGTTCACACCCCCACAAAACCCGCTCCGGCGTCGCGGGCGCATCGATGTCGGGCTGATGCCGATAATCCCCCAGGCTCGCCACCGCATCCTTGATCGCACACCACGCTGCAATCCCCAGCATGAAGGGCGGTTCGCCCACGGCCTTGGAATGGAACACCGTGTCTTCCGGGTTCTTGCGGTTTTCCACCAGGGTGACCCGCAAATCCAGTGGCAAGTCCGCCACCGCCGGGATCTTGTAGGACGCCGGGCCGTTGGTCAGCAATTTGCCTTTGTCGTTCCACACCAGCTCTTCGGTGGTCAGCCAGCCTGCGCCCTGAATGTAGCCGCCTTCGACCTGACCGATATCGATGGCCGGGTTCAGTGAGGCGCCGACGTCATGCAGGATGTCCGTGCGCAGCATCTTGTACTCGCCGGTCAGGGTGTCGACGATCACCTCGGCGCAGGCGGCGCCAAAGGCGAAATAGTAAAAAGGTCGACCCCGCGCCTGGCTGCGGTCGTAGAAAATCTTCGGCGTCTTGTAATAGCCCGTGCTGGACAGCGACACCTGGCCCATCCACGCCTGATGCGCCAGCTCGGCGAAGGACAGCACCTGCTCGCCGATACGCACATGGCCATTGCGAAATACCACATCGGCCTCGGTCACTTGATACTTCAGCGCCGCAAATTCCACCAGCCGCTGCTTGAGGATTTCAGCGGCATTCTGCGCGGCCTTGCCATTGAGGTCCGTGCCGCTGGACGCCGCAGTCGGTGAGGTGTTCGGCACCTTGTCAGTGTTGGTCGCGGTGATCTGGATACGCTCGATATCCACCTGAAACACCTCGGCCACCACCTGGGCGACCTTGACGTTCAAGCCCTGGCCCATCTCCGTGCCGCCATGGTTCAGATGGATGCTGCCATCGGTGTAGATATGGATCAGCGCACCCGCCTGATTGAGAAAGCTGGCGGTAAACGAAATCCCGAATTTGACCGGTGTCAGCGCCAGGCCTTTTTTCAGAATCGGGCTGCTGGCGTTGAAGGCCTTGATCGCTTCGCGACGTTCGGCGTACTGGCTGCTGTGCTCCAGATCGGCGGTCATTTCTTCCAGCAGGTTGTGCTCGACGGTCTGGTAGTAATGCGTGACGTTGCGCTCGGTCTTGCCGTAGTAATTGACCTTGCGAACTGCCAGCGGGTCCTTGCCCAGATAGCGGGCGATGCTGTCCATCACTTCCTCGATGGCCACCATGCCTTGCGGGCCGCCGAAGCCTCGATAGGCCGTGTTGGACGCGGTGTTGGTCTTGCAGCGATGGCCGTTGATGGTTGCATCGCCCAGGTAATACGAGTTATCGGCATGGAACATGGCGCGGTCGACAATCGAGGCCGACAGGTCCGGCGAATAACCGCAGTTGCCCGCCAGTTCCAGCTCGATGCCCTGCAGGCGTCCGCTGTCGTCAAAACCCACGTCGTACTCGATATAGAACGGGTGGCGCTTGCCGGTCATCAGCATGTCTTCAACCCTTGGCAGGCGCATCTTGGTTGGTTGCCCGGTGAGGTGGGCAATCACGGCGCACAGGCATGCCGGGCTGGCTGCCTGGGTTTCCTTGCCGCCAAAGCCGCCGCCCATGCGCCGCATGTCGACCACGATTCTGTTCATCGAAACGCCCAGCACCTCGGCCACCAGCTTCTGGATTTCCGTAGGGTTCTGGGTCGAGCAATAGACGATCATCCCGCCGTCTTCGGTGGGCATCACCGACGATACCTGGGTTTCCAGATAGAAATGCTCCTGGCCACCGATATGCAGGCTGCCCTGCAAACGATGCGGTGCGCCTTGCAGGGCGCTGGCCGAGTCGCCACGCTTGTGGGTATGGCTGTCGACCACGAAATGCTTCTGGCGCAAGGCCTGAACCACATCCAGCACTGGCTCCAGGTCTTCATATTCAATGACCGCCGCCATCGCCGCCTTGCGTGCGGTTTCCAGGTCGCGGGCCGCCACGGCCAGCACCGGCTGGCCGACGAACTCCACCTTGTCGATGGCCAGCAACGGGTCGCCGGGCAGCAGCGGGCCGATGTCTTTCAGGCCGGGAATGTCTTGATGGGTAATGACGATCCGCACCCCGTCGAAAGCAAGGCACGGAGCCGTGTCGACGCTGACGATCCGCGCATGGGCGCGGTCCGAGAGGCGTGCATACACATGCAGTTGATTGGGAAACTCCAGGCGGTCATCGATATAGATCGCTTCGCCACTGACGTGCTTGTCGGCGCTGTCATGCTTGACGCTGCGGCCAACACCGGTGGTCAGGTCCTGCTGGAACAGCGCGACCAGTTCGGCCTGGGTCTTGGGCGGTAGATGATTAGACATAGTCGGTCACCCGCGTCACAAGAGTGGGGGTTTGCAGCTCGATAAAATATTTGCGCAGCAGGTTTTGCGCGCTGAGCAGACGGTATTCCTTGCTGGCGCGAAAATCCGACAGCGGCGTGAAATCTTCGGCCAGTGCGCTGCAAGCCAGTTCGATGGACGCCGATGTCCAGGGCTGACCGATCAAGGCCCGCTCGCAGGCCGCGGCACGTTTGGGAATGGCTGCCATGCCGCCGAACGCAATGCGCGCATCGGCAATCTGGCCGTCTTCAAGATGCAGGCAAAAAGCCGCGCAGACCGCCGAGATATCGTCATCCAGCCGCTTGGACACCTTGTAGGCGCGGAATACATGGCCAGCCTTGGCGGTCGGCACAATGATCTTCTCGATGAACTCGCTTTCCTGACGTGCCGTCACCCGGTAATCGATGAAGTAATCTTCCAGCGCCAGGGTGCGTTGAGTGTCGCCCTTGCGCAGCACGATCCGTGCGCCCAGGGCGATCAACAGCGGCGGGGCGTCGCCGATGGGTGAGGCGTTGCCGATATTGCCGCCCAGCGTGCCCTGATTGCGGATCTGCAACGAAGCGAAGCGTTGCAGCAACTCGCCGAAATACGGGTATTCAGCCTTGAGAGCTGCATGGCAGTCGGTCAGCGAGGCGGCGGCACCAATCTCCAGCCGGTCCTCGAAACGCTCGATGCGCTTCATTTCGGCAATATGGCCAACATGAATCATCACCGGCAGCGGCTTGTGAAACTGAGTGACTTCCAGCGCCAGATCGGTCCCGCCTGCCAGCAATCTGGCTTGTGGGTGCGCGCTGTACAGGTCGGCCAGATCGGCCACGGTCAGCGGCACCAGAGAACGCTTTTCGCCGTCGTTCAGTTCGCCGGTTGTCTTGGGGGCGATGCTGCGCAAGCGGGCGATGGTCTGGGCCTGACGCTGGTCGAACTGGTCGGGTTGATGCTGGCCACAGGCTTGCGCTGCAGCGTCCAGAATCGGGCGATAACCGGTGCAGCGGCAAAGATTGCCCGCCAGGGCTTCGTGGGCCTGATGGGGGTTGGCCTGAGGGCTGTTCTTTTGCAGGGCGAACAGCGACATCACAAACCCTGGCGTACAGAAGCCGCATTGCGAGCCATGGCAGTCGACCATGGCCTTTTGCACGCTATGCAGTTGCCCTTGATGCTTGAGGTCTTCGACGCTGATCAATTGCTTGCCGTGCAGCGACGCCACGAAGGTCAGGCACGAATTGAGGCTGCGATAACGCAATTGCTCAGTGCCATGGCTGTCGGTTTCCAGCTCGCCGAGCACAACGGTACAAGCGCCGCAGTCACCACTGGCGCAGCCTTCCTTGGTGCCCGTCTTGTGCGCATGCCCGCGCAGGTAATTGAGCACGGTGAGGTTCGGGTCCAGGGTGTGCTCGGTTTTGAGCTCCTGGTTCAAAAGGAACTGGATCACGGTGCTACACCCTCGATTTCTTGTAATCGGATATGTCGATGAATTTATCAGCTTTGCTTATCGGGTCAATTTTTTTCTGACTGTAAAGTCAGGAAATTCCGTTGCCAGTCGATAAGTCACGCAACACATAAGCGACAATAAGTCTGTCACATCAATGATTTGCTTAATTCGTGCCAGTTTCACGGCCATGGCCCTGCGCCATGCCCAAAGGTTGCGATACACTCCTTCTCTTAATAAGTAGAACTGCTGCTGAAAGGAAAGACATGACGTTCAAGGCATCGGACAGCCTCGCCGAGCAAGTCGCTCAGCACATTGCCGAGCGGATCATCCGTGGCGAGCTGAAACCTGGAGAGCGGATCCAGGAACAAAAGGTCACGCAGGCGCTGAGTGTCAGTCGCGGTACAGTGCGCGAAGCTCTCTTGATTCTGGAGCGCAGGCATCTGGTGGTGATCTTGCCGCGTCGTGGTGCGCAGGTGACTGTGCTGGATGCCCATAATGTGGTCGGCCTGTGCTCGCTGATGGCCGAACTGTATATCCTGCTCGCCACGGCGGTTGCCGAACGCTGGCAGCGCGAGTCGGATCTGGCACCGTTCATGCAAATCAAGCAACGTCTCAAGAACAGTTATGAGCGTGAGGATGTCACGGTATTCGTTGAAGAAAGCTTCAACGTCATGCGCGCCGCCTATCCGTTTGCCGACAACCCGTACCTGCAAGAGACCGTCGAGAACCTGCAACCGTCCATGAGCCGCAGCTATTACCTGGCGCTTGAACAGCGCAAGGCCGAACTGGGCGATTATCTGACGCTGTTCTCACAAATGCTTGAAGCCGTTGTGGCCCGGGACCTGCCACAGATTCGCGTAATCCTTACTCATTATTGCCAACGCAGCTGCAGCCTGGTGCTGGCTGCTTTGTCCACAGGCTGAAACCATGCGTCTGAAGTGCATCAAGCTGGCGGGGTTCAAATCCTTCGTCGACCCCACCACGGTGAACTTCCCCAGTAACATGGCGGCCGTTGTCGGCCCCAATGGTTGCGGCAAGTCCAACATCATCGACGCCGTGCGTTGGGTGATGGGCGAAAGCTCTGCCAAGAACCTGCGCGGCGAGTCGATGACCGACGTCATCTTCAACGGCTCCACCAGCCGCAAGCCCGTGAGCCAGGCGAGCATCGAACTGGTGTTCGACAACTCCGATGGCACGCTGGTGGGTGAATACGCCAGCTACGCGGAAATTTCCATTCGCCGCAAAGTGACCCGCGACAGCCAGAACACTTATTACCTCAACGGCACCAAATGCCGTCGGCGCGATATCACCGATATTTTCCTGGGCACCGGCCTTGGGCCGCGCAGCTATTCGATCATCGAGCAGGGCATGATCTCCAAGCTGATCGAAGCCAAGCCCGAAGACCTGCGCAACTTCATCGAAGAAGCGGCCGGCATCTCCAAGTACAAGGAGCGCCGCCGGGAAACCGAAAACCGCATTCGTCGCACCCACGAAAACCTCGCACGCCTGACTGACCTGCGCGAAGAGCTTGAACGCCAGCTTGAGCGCTTGCATCGGCAGGCACAGGCCGCCGAGAAGTATCAGGAATACAAGGCCGAAGAGCGTCAGCTCAAGGCTCAGTTGTCGGCTCTGCGCTGGCAGGCCCTGAACGAGCAGGTTGGCCAGCGCGAGGCAGTGATCGGCAATCAGGAAATCGGTTTCGAGGCCTTGGTGGCTGACCAGCGCAGTGCCGATGCCAGCATCGAGCGACTGCGGGACGGCCATCACGACCTGTCCGAGCGTTTCAATGTGGTGCAGGGGCGTTTCTATTCCGTGGGTGGCGATATCGCCCGTGTCGAGCAGAGCATTCAGCACGGCCAGCAGCGCTTGCGTCAGTTGCAGGACGACCTGCGCGAAGCCGAGCGTGCCCGACAGGAAACCGAGTCGCACCTGGGCCACGACACCACCTTGCTGGCGACCCTGGGCGAAGAGCTGGAAATGCTCGAACCGGAACAGGAAATGACCAGCGCTGCCGCCGAGGAATCGGCCATTGCCCTGGAAGACGCCGAAGCCACGATGCAGGGCTGGCAGGAAAAGTGGGACACCTTCAACCAGCAATCGGCCGAGCCGCAACGTCAGGCTCAGGTGCAGCAGTCGCGCATTCAGCAACTGGAACAAAGCATTGAGCGTCTGGCCGAGCGTCAGCGTCGTTTGAACGAAGAGCGCCAATTGTTGGCCGCTGACCCCGAAGACGCGGCCATTCTTGAACTGAGCGAAGACCTGGCCACCCGTGAAATGACCATCGACGACCTGCACCTGAACGAAGGGCAGGTCGTCGAGCAACTGGAGCAGTTGCGCGATCAATTGCAACAGGCCAATCAGGCCCAGCAGCAGGCCCAGGGCGAACTGCAACGCTTGAATGGCCGATTGGCCTCGCTTGAAGCCTTGCAACAGGCAGCCCTCGACCCGGACACCGGCACTGCCGAGTGGCTGCGTGACCAGCAACTGGCCGAGCGCCCGCGTCTGGCTGAAGGGCTGAGTGTCGAAGCAGGCTGGGAACTGGCGGTGGAAACCGTGCTGGGTGCCGACCTGCAAGCGGTGCTGGTGGATGATTTTGCCGGGCTGGATCTGGCCGGTTTCCAGCAGGGCGACTTGCGCCTGCTGAGCCCCGGAGCCGATACCAGTCGCCTGCCGGGCAGCCTGCTGGACAAGGTCGAAAGCCCGGTCGACCTGTCGGCCTGGCTGGGGCAGGTCATGCCGGTGCAAACCCTCGACGAAGCCTTGGCCCGACGTGGGCAGTTGAGTGCCGGGCAAAGCTTTATCAGCCGCGACGGTTACTGGGTCGGGCGTCACTTCTTGCGCGTGCGCCGCGCCAGTGAAGCCCAGAGCGGCGTTCTGGCCCGTGGTCAGGAACTGCAACGGCTTGGGCTGGAGCGTGACGAACTCGAAGCGGCACTGGCGGCCCGTGAAGAACAACTGCTGTCGCTGCGTGAGCAACAGACTCAACAGGAAGAAACCCGCGAACAACTGCGTCGCCGCCTGCAAGACGAAACCCGTCAGCAGGGCGAACTCAAGGCCCAGCTGTCGGCGGCCAAGGCCAAGGTCGAGCAGTTGACCCTGCGCCGTACCCGCCTTGATGAAGAGCTCATCGAAGTGGGCGAGCAGCGTGCCATGGAGCATGAGCACCTGGGTGAATCCCGCGTGCAACTGCAAGACGCCCTGGACGCCATGGCCCAGGACACCGAGCAGCGCGAGCTGCTGCAAGCCCAGCGCGACAGCCTGCGCGAGCGTCTGGACCGGATTCGTCAGGAGGCGCGTCAGCACAAGGATCGCAGCCATCAACTGGCGGTGCGCCTGGGCTCGATCAAGGCGCAGCACGACTCCACGCGCCAGGCCCTTGAGCGCCTGAAGATGCAGTCCGAGCGGCTGTCCGAAAAAAGCGAGCAACTGGGCCTGAACCTGGAAGAAGGGCAGGCCCCGCTTGAAGAACTGCGCCTCAAGCTCGAAGAATTGCTGGAAAAACGCATGGTCGTCGACGACGAAATGCGTATCGCCAAAATCGCTCTGGAAGATGCCGACCGTGAACTGCGCGACGCCGAGAAGCGTCGCACCCAGGCCGAGCAACAATCGCAACTGTTGCGTGGCCAGCTGGAGCAGCAGCGCCTGGAGTGGCAATCCCTGACGGTGCGGCGCAAGGCCTTGCAGGACCAGTTGCAGGAAGACGGCTATGACCTTCACGGCGTGCTGGCGACCTTGAGCCCCGAAGCCAGCGAGGCGAGTGCCGAGCAACAACTTGAAAACATTGCGGGGCGCATCCAGCGCCTGGGCGCGATCAACCTCGCGGCCATCGACGAATACCAGCAACAGTCTGAGCGCAAGCGTTACCTCGATGCCCAGAACGCTGATCTGGTGGAGGCTCTGGAGACGCTGGAAAACGTGATCCGCAAGATCGACAAGGAAACCCGCAATCGTTTCAAGGAGACCTTCGATCAGATAAATAGCGGAATTCAGGCGCTGTTTCCGAAAGTTTTCGGTGGCGGCTCCGCTTATTTGGAACTGACGGGCGAAGATTTACTCGATACAGGGGTGACAATCATGGCGCGTCCTCCCGGCAAGAAGAACAGCACGATTCATTTGCTGTCCGGTGGGGAAAAAGCCCTGACTGCATTGGCACTGGTTTTTGCCATTTTCAAACTCAACCCGGCACCGTTCTGCATGCTCGACGAAGTCGATGCACCCCTGGATGACGCCAACGTGGGACGTTATGCACGCTTGGTGAAAGAAATGTCACAAACAGTGCAATTCATCTACATCACCCACAACAAGATCGCCATGGAAATGGCCGACCAGCTGATGGGCGTAACCATGCATGAACCCGGCTGTTCGCGCCTTGTAGCGGTGGATGTCGAGGAGGCGATGGCCCTTGTGGATGCGTGATCTGTAACGTGATTTCGCGGGGAAATGGCTTTTTAGTGGCTCAAATATGTGAAGCGGTAGCGATAGATACTACCCTCAGGGCCAAACAGGTGTAACAGACGGTGTAAAGTTACCTTTGGTCGTGCTAGTTTAGTGACCACTTTTTTATTTCGGCGTGGGCAAAATGCCAGTTAGAACATAGACTTGGCACCACGTATTAAAGGGGTTTAGGCCCTTATTTTGAAAATTCTTCATTAGAGGCACTGGATTACATGGAAATCGGTCTGCGCGAGTGGCTGATCGTCATCGGCATTATTGTCATTGCCGGTATTCTCTTCGATGGCTGGCGCCGTATGCGCGGCGGCAAGGGGAAACTGAAATTCAGGCTCGACCGAAGCTTCTCCAATCTGCCGGACGACGATGAAACCACGTCCGCAGAATTGCTGGGCCCACCCCGCGTGCTGGATACCCACAAGGAACCTCAACTGGACGAGCAGGACCTGCCGTCGTTGAGTGCGACCCCGCGTGAGAGCAAACGCAGCAACAGCGACAAGAAGCGCAAGGACGAGCCGCAACAGGGCGATTTGAACCTGGATATGGACGGCCCTAGTCTGTTCACCGATCGCAACGACGACTTCCCGGACGACAAGCCGGCCCAGCGCATCACCGAAGACAAGGACCTGCCGCCTGTCGAAGAAGTGCTGGTCATCAGCGTGATCTGCCGTGACGAAAGCGGTTTCAAAGGGCCTGCACTGCTGCAGAACATCCTGGAAAGCGGTCTGCGTTTCGGCGAAATGGACATCTTCCACCGTCACGAAAGCATGGCTGGCAATGGCGAAGTCCTGTTCTCCATGGCCAACGCCGTGAAGCCGGGCGTGTTCGACCTGGACGACATCGACCATTTCAGCACCCGTGCCGTCAGCTTCTTCCTGGGCTTGCCTGGGCCGCGTCATCCGAAGCAGGCGTTCGACGTCATGGTCGCCGCAGCCCGCAAGCTGGCCCATGAACTCAACGGCGAACTGAAAGACGACCAACGTAGTGTCATGACCGCTCAAACCATTGAGCATTACCGCCAGCGTATTGTCGAATTCGAGCGCCGCGCATTAACCCAGCGCCGCTGACAGTAGGAGCGGATGAATCCGCTCCATGCTAATGACGATCAGTTAAGAGGCTGATTTCAAAAGTCGGGGGGCTGGAATCAAAATCCGTGGGAGGGGCCTTGGCCGCGACAGCCCGGTTTCAGGCGCTGAAAATGTGTTGCCTGTAAGCAGGTCGTCGCGGCCAAGGCCCCTCCCACAGGTGACTGCATGCCTTAACTGATCGGCATCCGCTCCTACATGCCACATCAAGCAGCCAAGGCTGCTTTTTTGCTTTTTGAGAGAACATTGTATGAAGGTCGTCGAAACCCGAATCCTGGAACTGCGCGCAGAGCTGGATCAACACAACTACCGCTATCACGTGCTGGACGAACCCAGCATCCCGGATGCCGAGTACGACCGCCTGTTTCACGAACTCAAGGCCCTTGAGGCTGAAAACCCGCATCTGGTCACCCCGGATTCCCCGACCCAGCGTGTCGGCAGCGCGGCGCTTTCGGCCTTCACTCAAGTGCGTCACGAAGTCCCCATGCTCAGCCTGGGCAACGCCTTCGAAGAAACCGACATGCGCGAGTTCGACCGGCGCGTGAGCGAAGGCCTTGACCTGCCGGCAGACGACCTGTTCGGTAGCGGTGCCAAGGTGCAATACAGCTGCGAGCCCAAGCTGGACGGCCTGGCGGTCAGCCTGCTGTATCGCGACGGCGCGCTGGTGCGTGGTGCCACCCGTGGCGATGGCACCACCGGCGAAGACATCAGCGTCAACGTGCGCACCGTGCGCAATATCCCCCTCAAGCTGCAAGGCACAGGCTGGCCTGACGTGCTTGAAGTGCGGGGTGAAGTCTTCATGTCCAAGGCCGGTTTCGAGCGGCTCAATGCCAGCCAGATGGAAACCGGCGGCAAGACCTTCGCCAACCCGCGTAATGCGGCGGCAGGCAGCCTGCGCCAGCTTGACTCGAAAATCACCGCCAACCGCCCGCTGGAATTCTGCTGTTATGGCCTGGGCCAGGTTTCTACCGAAATTTCCGACACCCATATAGGCATGCTGAATCAGCTCAAGAAATGGGGCATGCCGATCAGTCCTGAGCTGAAACTGGCGGACGGGATCGAAGAGTGCCTGGCGTATTACCACGACATTGGCGAGCGCCGCCTCCAGTTGAAGTATGAAATCGACGGCGTGGTGTTCAAGGTCAACAACCTGGCTTCCCAGCGTGAACTGGGCTTCCGCGCCCGTGAGCCGCGCTGGGCCATCGCCCACAAGTTCCCGGCCATGGAAGAACTGACCGAACTGCTGGACGTCGAATTCCAGGTCGGGCGCACGGGCGCAGTCACACCTGTGGCGCGTCTCAAGCAGGTCAAGGTCGCAGGCGTCATGGTGTCCAACGCCACGCTGCACAACATGGACGAAGTCGCACGCCTGGGCGTGATGATCGGCGATACCGTCATCATCCGCCGTGCCGGTGACGTCATCCCGCAAGTGGTGCAAGTGGTGGCCGAACGCCGCCCGGAAAACGCCCGCCCGGTGGAGGTGCCGAAAACCTGCCCGGTCTGCGGCTCCCACGTAGAACGCACGCAACTGGTCAAGCGCAGCAAAGGCAAGGAAACCATCAGCGAAGGCGCGGTCTATCGCTGCGTCGGCCGTCTGGCCTGTGGCGCGCAGCTCAAGCAGGCGATCATCCACTACGTCTCGCGTCGAGCCATGGACATCGAAGGCCTGGGCGACAAGACCATCGAGCAACTGGTGGACGAAAAGCTCATCGGCTCGCCCGCAGACCTCTACAAACTGCAATACGAACAGATCATCGACCTGGAAGGCTTTGCCGAAGTCTCCAGCAACAAACTGCTCAAGGCCATTGCCGACAGCCGCAAGCCGACCCTGGCGCGCTTCATCTACGCGCTGGGCATTCCCGATGTGGGCGAAGAAACCGCCAAGGTGCTGGCCCGCTCGCTGGCGTCCCTGGCGCGGGTTCGCAAGGCCTTGCCGGAAGTGCTCACCTACCTGCCGGATATCGGCCTGGAAGTCGCTCACGAAATTCACAGCTTCTTCGAGGACAGCCACAACCGTGAAGTCATCGATGCCTTGCTGGGCGAGAGCGGCCTGCAATTGCAGGATGAAGGCGAGCTGGGTGCCGAATTTGCAGCCAGCACCACCCTGGGCAGCCTGATCGACAAACTGCACATCTTCTCGGTAGGGCCGGGCGGCGCACAGAAACTGGCCGACAAGTTCGGCACGCTGGAAAACATCATCAGCGCCGACTGGCTGGACATGCGTCAGGCGCTGCCGGAGAAACAGGCCAAGGCTGTGCGCGAGTTCTTTGATGACAGCGCCAACGCCGAGCGGGCGCGAGCTATCGAAGCGCAGCTCAAGGAGTTCGGTATGCACTGGCGCAGCGAGAAGAAAACCGTCGAAGGCCTGCCGCTGGCCGGCCAGACCTGGGTCCTGACCGGCTCGCTGGAACGCATGAGCCGCGACATCGCCAAGGAAAAACTCGAAAGCCTGGGTGCCAAGGTATCCGGCTCCGTCTCGGCCAAAACCCACACCGTCGTCGCCGGCCCCGGCGCAGGCTCCAAACTCACCAAGGCCAACGAACTGGGCCTGGAAGTACTGGATGAAGAAGCCTTTGTGGCATTTCTGAGCGGGCAGGGAATTGAAGTGGATTGATGCCCTTCGCGAGTGAATTCGCACCTGCGCCGGCCTCCGTAGGAGCGAATTCATTCGCGAAAACCACCACCCGAGAAAATCCATGGAACCCCTGCACCTCGCCCATGATCTAGTCTGTTCACGGACCCCAGGGAAACCACCATGTACCGCTTTTTCGAACAACTCAGTTCAAGGATCGCTGCCCCCTTCATCAGCGAAACAAAGCGCAACAGCAAGGTCTGGCAGTGCCGCTGCGGCCAATCGGTGTTCTTTCCCAACTCCCAGTGCCTGGCCTGCTCGGCGGCATTGGGCTATCTACCGGAACAGGAGCGCATCGCCACAATCGAAGCCGCCGCCGAGCCCGATACCTGGCGCCTGAGCGAAGACGCCGGCGCAGGCCTCTACCGACGCTGCGCCAACCTGCACACGCCAGCCGCCTGCAACTGGCTGTTTCCGGCTCACAATGCAGGTGAATACTGCATCGCCTGTAGCCTGAACCGCACCATCCCCGACCTATCCGTCCCGGAAAACCCCGAGCGCTGGCGCAAGGTCGAAACCGCCAAGCGGCGCTTGGTGGCGCAACTGATTTCCCTCGGGCTGGAAGTCATCCCCAAAACCAGCGACGAAGACACCGGGCTGGCCTTTGATTTTGTCGGCATCGACCTGGAAGGCAAACCACCGACCACCGGCCACGCCAACGGCCTGATCACCCTCAATATCGAAGAAGCCGACGACGCCCACCGCGAAGCCGTGCGCGTACAGATGCACGAGCCTTATCGCACCTTGCTGGGGCATTTCCGCCATGAAGTGGGGCACTATTACTGGGACCGGCTGATTGCCGACACCTACTGGCTGCACGGCTTTCGCAACCTGTTCGGCGACGAACGCGCCAGCTATGCCGACGCGCTGGAGAACCATTACCAGAACGGCGCCCCGGAAGGCTGGCAGCAACAGTACGTCAGCGCCTACGCGACCATGCACCCGTGGGAAGACTGGGCGGAAACCTGGGCGCACTACCTGCACATGATGGATGCCGTCGACACCGCACTGGGCCTGGGCATGAGCGCCCGGGAAATGGAGCTGGACTACCAACCGTTCCCGCTGCAAGCCCTTTACGAGCCCCAACACCCCGACGGCCCGGCCTTCCTCTCATTCATCAACGCCTGGATAGAACTGGCCAGCATGCTCAACGAACTGTCACGCAGCATGGGCCAACCCGACTTCTACCCCTTCGTCCTGCCCGCACCGGCCATCGCCAAACTGCACTTCATCCACCTCGTCATCCAAGGCTCCACCACCCCGTAGGAGCGAATTCATTCGCGAACAAACCGTGAAATACCGATCAATCAGGCATACATCTCACTTGTGGGAGGGGCCTTGGCCGCGACGGCATCACCCAGGCCCCCAATCTGCTAATGCCTGACCACAGCCCTGTCCAACCCAGGCCGAAACACCTGCTTCTCCACCAGATCCAGCGCATCACAGCCATCGCTCAACAGCATTAGCGCCGCATTGGCCATATAACGCACATCAGCGTCATCGGCACCGTCCAGACATTCCAAGAGGCGACGAGCCATGCGGATACGCCGGTCGGCACTGGCAAACAGAAAATCCAGCGGCGCCTGACTGTCGATATGCATCACAGGGTTATCAGTGTTGTTGCTTTTGAGAGGTACGAAGCGGGTCATGCTGCACCTCCGCAGGGCGTGAGGGCAGGGGGATTGGGTGTGATTTTGAACATGGTTTGGTTCCTCATATTGGATAAGGCTACCGAAGACTCACTTCCACATGAGTGGGTGGCAGCTGTGCGTGGGTGTGGAAGACCGGTTAGAGGAACCCGGCGCACCCGAAGGTGCCCCCAGCGCACAGCCGCCATAGCACAGCAATCAGACACCTTTCGGTCCCCGATTGCTTCTATGAGCTTCTGCGGCCTCTAACACAGCGGGGCTTCCACACCCCATCGCTGATATGCAGCGACGGCGCGACTATAAGCCCCGAACCCGCTCCCTGCAACCCGCCGAGCCCTTGTGACACAAGTGCTTGAGCAATCTCGAATTTTTATCCTGGATTACGGGTTGTAACTTCGCGCCAGACCGGTACAATGGCGCGGCTCGCCGACTGGCGAGTGTCGTTATGGTGACCCCATCGGTCCCCCCGCAACGATTACCCGTCAACCTGGTCAGGCCCGGAAGGGAGCAGCCATAGCGGGAACATTGTGTGCCGGGGTGTGGCTGGTGGGGTTGCCACCTTTCTTTTTGACTCGTTGAGTTTTTTGACGGGTTGTCTGTTTGAAAAGTCCTGATGCTTGGTAGTGATGGATACACCTGAATGGGTGTTGCTTTATTGTGGGCATAACTTTTTGCATATTCTTACGCTAGTAAACATGTGTTTGCTTAGCTTCCCAGCTTTCCCATAACTGTGCAGGCCCACACGTGGGTGTGAAAAACTTTTGTGATGATGGCATTCCAGTGGCTTTTTGTAGCTGTTATTCTCGTGAAGAAGGGAGGTTAGCTTAGGCAAGGCCGTTCCCATCGTTTTGGCTCAATGGGAATTGGGATTGCTGAATGGATTCGGTTACTTACGTGCCAGATGGTAGTGATTGCGGGATAACTTTATATCTGCAAGATCCCGAAAAATATCGCGGCAATATCGCCTGTGACTTGTGCGACGAGCGTGCATGGTTTGTCAAAGGTTTCTCTACGGAAAAATATCACCGAGCAGCGTGTTTTGCTGCACACCATGATGAAGAGTGCGATAAAAAAGTCACCCTTATTGCTGACGATAATATCGAGCCCTCCTTGGGTGATCCGGCCACTATCCATGTGGACCTGGATAAACAGCGTAAACAATCAATTGAGGTAGCTGCTCCAGCGCCAAAACCTGATAAAGAATCCCGCTGGGGAACCACAAGAAAATACGCCAGTATTGGCGACTATCCCGAAAACAAATCGTTGCGACAAATCCTTTCCAGTTTGTGGCGTAATCCTGCATATCCTGAGGATGACGCTACTGTAAAAATGGTTGCAGACGGTGGGCGTGTTGTTCTTGAGGGTGCTCTCACAGACTTTCTAATTCCTCAGGCAGAAATTTCAAATGCTCCGCTCGGTACACCCAGAGTGTTTTGGGGGCGTATCAATAACGTGAAGAAAAATAATGGTGCGCTGTGGTTGAACTGTGGTGACTATAAGACAGAACCGAGCATTCTGATTGACGATGAAGAGCTAGACTCTGATTTGATGGAGGATTTTCGTTTAAAAGATATTGATGATCTTCAAGGTGCGGATTTTATTGTGGTTGGTGTTGCGTTTAAAGCGCAGAATGGGAAAACATATATAAAATTTGGATTTACAAAGTATATAGCTTTTAGAAAGTATTCTATTTTTCATGGGGGGGTATAATGCTGAGCATGTTAAGCTAATGCAAATGCAGTTATCTAAGTCTATTGATGCGTTTATATAGTCTCTGGTTGAATTGCCGTTATTAGGAGAAGTGATGTCACAAAAAATGTATCGCTTTTTAAGTTTGATATTTAGAATGTTCGGAGCTTGTTGTTCTTAGGGTTTTTGGTTGTATGAGTTTTTAAAAGAAAAATATTAACTGAGGATGCTATAAGTAAGCTCCGGCGTTTTCTATAGGTTGTATGATTTTAAATGTAATTATAGCTTGTAAATATGGCTGATTTTAAATAAGGGGAAGTTATGAGTTATAGGAATAAAACGTACGTGGCTTTTGCTAGTGAAAATATTCATCTGTATAGGATGATGGAAGCTTGGAGGGATAACGAGAATATTGATTTTGATTTTTACGATGCCCATGATCTTTTTATATCAAAAGACACAAGTAAGCCAGAGACAATTAAGAAGAATCTTCGAGAAAGGATGAAGAATGCCAAACAGATTGTGCTGATAGGCAGTAAAGACGCTAAGAAGAAAGGCGGTGATGGAGAGTCATTTCTTGCATATGAAATTGATTTGATTATAGAGCTAAATTTACCTGTGGTTGTGGCTAATTCGGATGGTGATCGTACTGTTGACAAGAATTTTATACCGAAACCACTGCTGGATAATGAATATTACACGATTTCAGTATCTTTCCAGCCTGCGATAATTAAGTTTGCCTTGGATAACTATCCATCGGATTTTAAAAAGGGTGAGCGGAAAGGTCCGCATAATTACACCTCAAAAATATATTCTGACTTGGATCTCTGAGGAGGTTGTTATGGCCCATAATTTTTTTATGGGCTTTATTGGAGTTGATTTTGCGCTGCGCTATTTTATAACCCGTGTTTTGTTGAGAGGATATCGAGAAGGTTTATCTCGTTGATTTTATCTTTGTGAATGATTATTGATAGTTTTGCTGGGTGTTTGAAACGCATTTCGCTAATTCGAAAAGTCCAGAGCATGATTTTTAATAGTTCTTCGTCGGAGATGTTACGGTGCTCTTTTATTCGTGTTATGCCAGAGCCGAATATTGGTACGCTTACGCTTTTTTGAGCATATATCTTATTTACTTTATCCCAAAATTTTATAAGAAAACCTAAGTAGTCAGGCATCGTTAGATAGGCTTTGTTTTTTTCATCAAATCGGCTAAAGGCTGCTAATAGAAAATCGTTATATACGCATATAGTACCTAGCTCGTATTTTTGTTTTTTTCCACTTATCCGGTTTTGGGCATCTTCAAGTAAATCGTCGTTGTCGTAATCATAGCTTTCAATATGTTTGTCTAGAGCTTCTAGTGATGTCTTGGAGTGCTGTGTTATAAATATTCCATTTAGTGAGGCGTGCGAGATTATTTTGTCATCCACTATTGTGTCGAAGTACTCATTGAATGCAATTGCTTTAAATCCAGGCTGCAAAAATAAATCTCCGGTTTTAATGTTTACTGTGCTGCCTTCTATTTTTAAGCTTATGGATTTTAAGCTATTTAGTTCTACCCAGTTAAATATATATATTATGGTAAGTAATGCTAAAAAAGAATAGCCGCTAGGTTTTTTGAAATCATCTGGTATTGACATGAAGGCCAAAGCTAATGTGAAAAAGGCGCTGATAAATGAAGCCTGTATCAAGAATTTTTTTATCAAGCGTTTATCATATATTGTGATTTTTTTCATGGTTTTCTCTTTGTGTTAACGGTGTTTTGGTTTGTAGGATAAGTGCGGTGCTTTAAATTTTTTTGTTGCATGGTTTTGCTAGGTGTGTATTAATGAATTGAGTGTGGATATCGCTATCACCTTCACGTGCTTATAATTTTTGTATGCCTTACGTATTTGGATAAAAGGTTTTTATAGCTTGAATTCTTGGGTTGAGAACGGTTTGGGCAAAAAGGCCTCTGAAAATAATAAGCATCTTGATCCGCCGCTCCCCCAATAAAAAACGCTTTCTTCTCAGCCACCGGCACCGTTTTAACCACAGCATCATTAACCGCCGTCAACGTATGCGTCATCACCAGACGCGCTGGCTTTTCGTTCAAAAGCACAATCTCTTCTGCTTATTATTCAACGGCCATCTTCAATCCGCCACAAACACTTTAATGCTTTCAGCCACCTGCGACCTCACCCTATGTGTGAAGCCCTGGGCATCACTGACGCCTTGTTCGATGCTGCCGTCGGCGCGCTGGATGGCGTAGCTGCGGTTAGCCATGGGTTCGCCGGTGGTTTCGTTGATGAGTTTGAACTTGTTGCTGAAGGAGGCCGAGAAGAAGGTGTCGTCGATGATGACGATAGGTGCAGGCAGAGGGATTCCAATTGCCGGGAATATTAAAGTAGGAGGCCAGCGATCTGCAATAAATGGGTGCGCGGTAGGTAGGGGGCTTTCAGTGATTGAGTTATTTTCCCTCACTTTTTCCAGTATTAGCGCTGATGGGATAAAGAAGGTATTGGTGTAGTAACTATCGTATCCCCATGAAGCTGTGAGACGGACTTTGCAAGGGATTGATACTTGGTCCTCAATCAATGCTTTTATGTCGTCGTACTCTCTCAGACTGCTTTCGCTTCCGTTTGGTGTTGAATGAGAAAAATATACTTCTGAAATGAAGTCGCGGTTTAGCCTGCTTTGATTTTTTGCCTCTACTAAGCCACTGGCTTTTGTTTTAATGACATGAGCTGTAGAAAAGTCTGTATCGCGATCCAGAGAGCACGTCAATACTGGGCGTTGTTGGTTGCTGTTTTCGTAATTGTTGAAGGCGCGCATCAGATCAATGCTTGAGGTAAATTCAATCGTATAAAGATTATTGGGGCCTCGCTCAAAAGACGATAATCTAAGCTCTGCGGGCGGGATGTTTGGCGTTTTCATGCACGCAGTACACAAGGCTGCTGCCAAGAGCGTGGAAATATAAAAAACTTTCATCAAGCGCTCATTTACTTATCTGCTCGATTATCACGGTAGACGGAATAAATAACGTATTTGTAAAGTAGGCTTTGTACCCATAGGCAGTAATACGCACTTTGCAAGGGACTGATGCCTGTTTTGCAAGCAATGGTCTTATAGCTTCAAAGTCATTATGCTGACGCTGGGATCCATCCGGGTTGTAATAATAAAATACCAGCTTGGAAGTAAAGCTGTAATTGGGTTTGGTTTGATTTCTTGCTTCCACCCGTCCTTCGGCTCTTATGTTGATAGGGCGCTCTATCGAAAACTCTACGTCAGGGTCCAGGGAGCAGATAAGTGTGGGTGTTAATTGGTTGCTGTTTTCGTAGTCATTGAACGCATTTTGTAGATCTACGCTTGAGGTAAAGTTAAGTGTATAAGGGTAGTCCGGTGCTGGCCCAAATGATGATAGCGTCAGTTCCGCGGGAGGAATGTTTGCTGTTTTTACACAGGCGGTGCATGAAATTGCTATCAAGCATATGAGGCTGCGATACATATTCATTGGCCAAAGATACCTTGGATAGATTCAAAAACCAGATCGCATGCTGATTTGTCTCCTTGGACAGGTGTTGCAAACATTCTGCCTGCTGCGTAGTGGTTGATATCGGCTGTTATATTTATTGTTGGCCCTGTTTCGATAACCCAGTGCTCTCCAAAGTTTGCGACGCCATCGGAGTCATCGGGTCTACGGGCGCTAGCCCTGATATTGATCCAGGTTTCGGCAACAGGGGTCGGTTCAGAGAAGTAGATGTCAGAGCCTACCCACACCAAAAAGCCCTCACCTACCGGGTCCAGAGTGACCAGGAACTTGATGTTGTAACCGGCCTCGGACAGGATTTGTGAAAGATGTGCTCCATTCCACCCACCCAGACTGTGCCCGACGATATAAACGGGGCATGATTTGCTGGGTATGTTATCGATGAAATGAGTTTGGATATCGCTGTCACCTTTGGCGTGCTTATAGCTTTTTGTATAGCTGATGTATTTGGATGAAAGAGCTTTTATGGCTTGGATTCTTGGGTTGAGAACGGCTTGGGCGTCGTTGATGTTGTAAAAAGGCCCTTGGAAATAATAAGCCTCCTGATCTGCCGCCCCCCCAATAAAAAACACTACCGCCTTCTTCTCAGCCACCGGCACCGTTTTAATCACGGCATCATTAACTGCCGTCAACGTATGCGTCGTCGCCAGACGCGCTGTCTTCCCGTTCGGCAGCACAATTTCTTCTGCTTGTTGTTCAACGGCCATTTTCAATCTTCCAGAAACAGTTTGATGCTTTCAGCCAGGTGCGAGCTGATCATGTGGGTAAAGCCCTGTGCATCGCTGACGCCGTGTTCGATGCTGCCGTCGGCGCGTTGGATGGCGTAGCCGTGATTGGCCATGGGTTCGCCGGTGGTTTCGTTGATGAGTTTGAGCTTGTCGCTGAAATGCACGGGCATTGGCAGCAGGCCGCTGAAGGGGGCCGGGACGAAGGTGTCGCCGATGATGACCGTGCCGGACCCGCCAATGATGATGTTGCCGTGTGCGCCGGTGCTGTCGATGGTCGCGGCGTTAAGGCCGTTGATGAAGACAGTTGAGCTGACGCCGCCGGTGATGGGGCTGCCGCAGGCGGATTTGTCGGTCATGCGGGCGGCTGGCAGGCCGTCGAAGTTTACATCGGGGGAGCCGCTGGCTATCGGGTTGGTGCCGTGCCCAGGCAGTGGGCAACTGGTGGGGTCGCCAAGGCGGGCAGCAGGTTTGCCACTCATGCGAAATTCCATTTCAAAGTGTCGGATGGGTCTGATTGGCAAGCCGAATCGTTCACAGCTTGTCAGCGGTGGCAGTTTAAGGGCCTACCCGACGTTCAGCAATGGATGACGTCTGTCTTCCTGGAGCATGTGCGACGCCAGTAGCGGATCACTTCCCGGTTCGTTGGGGGCTCACCAGGCTCACGGAAATCATACAAGGCCTCCGCCGTTACCCATTACGAAAGCAGTTGAGTGATTGAGGTTTGTCAATAACTCAACTGCTGACTCGGTGCAGTGTATGGGCTGGTTAAGTCATAAATTTTTCGGTAGTGATTTTTCGGAAAGATAAGCCGCCCACCCCGCTCCTAGAAAGGTTGTAGCGGTCCAGAGCCCAGCCATTCCTGCCAAGGTTATTAAATTAGGTAACTCGTCATAATAATTAATGAGTCCTCCCATCGTCAGGGCAACAAAAAATATGCCAACCTTGAGTTCGGTTGCGACCGAACGCAACATCCGTCCTGATTCTCGTGCTTTAGGGAATTTCTCGGTTCTGTTCCATGGAAGGGAAATTTTCACGAGCGGTGCCAGGAAGCCGCACATGTTTGTCCATCTCAAGGCATTCTCGATAAGGATACTATTCAAGAAGTCTTTGACCCGTACGCCGCCCATCATCTGGAATGTAATCCATTTGTCACCATAAAGCAGTGCCACGCGGGCCGCACTGAATATGATGGATGAAACCAGTATACTGAAAGGGATGTCCGACTCGGCCCATGCGGGGAAAACCGTTATCGCCAATACGACGATAAGCATGTTCAAGGGTATTGCGAAGCGGTGTAGATGGGTACGCATGATCAAAATGAAAGTATTCCATTTCATTTGTCCTAGGGTCAGCGCGGATAAATAGCCTCGCCAATGATGCAGTAACTGTTGTGTCGGGCCTGCTGCCCAGCGAAAAATCTGTTTCTTAACGGCTTCAAATGTTTCAGGCAACAGTCCGCGTCCTGCCGTATCGCCCAACACATTTCCCTTATAGCCCGCCAGCCCCATTCTTATTGTGAGTTCAGAGTCCTCTGTCAAGCACCACTCACCCCATCCGCCTATTTCAGTAATAACGTCGCGACGGAACAGGCACATGGTTCCAATCGATAGGCCAGCGTCATATTCATCCAGCGCAGGCAATACCATTTTGGGGTAGGGCGTATAGGTGTAGTAAGACCCCGCCAAAAAAACGTTTTCTTCGTAGCTATGATAGTCATGACTGAGTTGGACATAGCTGATATCCGGGTCCGTGAAAAGCTTTTGATACTCCTCAAAGTAAGCTGACTCCACGATGTAATCTGCGTCCACAACGGCAATAAATTCTGTATGAGACGGTGACTGGCGAAGCGCATAGTTCAACGCACCTGCTTTGGCACCCGTGATTCCTTCGACATGCCTGAATGATACGGACTCGCCCTTGACTTCACAGTGCGCTTCCAACGGTTGCCAGATCTGCTCATCTTTAGTGTTATTGTCGATGACCAAAAGATGTGACTGTCTCCCCAAGTTGTTTGCAATGGCATCAATAGACATTTTGACGACTTCGGGAGGTTCTGAATAAGAGGGCAGATGGACGCACACGCTGTCGAAATCACTGCGCTCTGCCAACCGCTCGCGAGCGCGTGTCATTTTCGGGAAGTGCATGTTGAATTGAGGAACATTTAACAGAGGCTTGAAGGGGGCCGTGAGCATCATATAAATAAATGAAAATAGTATTCCGACAACAATTGATCCCTCTATTTCAAGGGAGGCATAATGGATGACGAGGGCTGTCAGCATTAAGAAAAAGGGCAGATACTCTACGGTCGTGACTGCTATGCCCATTGTATTGGTTAAAGGTAAAAACCATTTTCGTGTTTGAATTGCCAGGGTCAGTGAGACCGATGTGCCTATTAAAATAAACATCGCCTCTTTAAAGGGTAGAAACGCGCTGGGTGCAATGACGATGATGAGCCATAGGAGAGAAATGTTGACTTCACCTGTTCCCCTGACGTGATGGGCTAAGCGTTTAATTGTCAGGACGAGTGTTGCCCAAGCCGCGAATAATAATCCGACTGTTATATGATATTCCACGTTGTGCTCCCACAATGATTTTGGATGCGTAAAGGAAATGAATCAATATCTATCAGGGTGTTGGCTGTTTATGCAGACGCTCATCAGTGTCAATTGACTGTTGCCGCAGCGTGTATCGAACACGCCTTGTTTCAGGGCGAACATTGTCTTTTATAGAGAACTGCCCAGTTTTACTTATGGCTCAGGGTTTATTTTGATCCGTTCGTTATCGGCTTTTTGGGCGTTATCGAGGCTGCCGGCATCGAACCGAAGTGCAAGTGTGTTTGCATATGCTTCTGTTTTTCTGAAGCAGGCACCCCTGTATTCAGGCCGTTTCACGGGTATTTATTTATTGATTTCAATGGGTTAGTGCGCAACTGATCATCGTCGAACTTCCCTGGGCTCCTTGATAAATCAAAACGATGGAACCGTTCCACCTAGGCAGGCAGATTACGATCGGTGGATATTTATTTTCGTTAGCTGACGGTGTGTTTAAGTAGTTCTCTGTGGGCGAGATTGCGGAGGTGGCGTTCAGTGACTCCAAAACAATTGGCAATTTTCTGCGCAGGCATGTCTTCTGTAATTGCCTGTTGTATAGCCACTTTTCTAAACGCATTAAAGATACCCCAGGCAGAGGGTATATCAAGGCTGCCACTGGCACCGACATGAGTAATGAATTGTTTGTGTGTTTTTTCTGAAATAATAATTTCTATCTTTTTTAAAAAATCTTGATGGGATTTATTTATGTACAAACGACTTCCTCCATAACGTCGGATAAAACAGGACATTGTCAGAATGCCGTCATTTTCGGCCAGCTCGGCAGCCAGCCAGGGCAGGGTGCATAATAACGCATGTCGATGCACTAAATAGAATCTCTCTATTTGCGAAAAGCGATCGTCATCCCGGTCTGGTAAGCCAGAGAAGAGCGTATAGAAGTCTATGTCGGCCATGCATCAATCCTTGTCGTATCAAGAGAAAGTAAGAAGCCAGGTGTGATGTCTTAAACGTCTTGGTACATCTTATCTATGAGCACGGTGTTCTGGCTTGTCTGAACAGGTCAAAGAATTGATTGTGCGAGCCATGGTTCGGTCAAATAGGAGTTAAAATGAACAAGGCATCTGTGTGGGCGTCGGAATTTTCTCCGGAGCAACGTGTTTTTCAATGGTTTTATATGTTTAATGAGAATGTCTGTAATTTTCCCACGGACCTCTGGGAGAAGAGCTTCAAGATTCATGGTGTGACGGAGGGTTTCAACGCTCATTTCTACGCTCAGCAGTTCGGTGAATTCAATGTAACCTCGCTGCGTTCTACGCCATGGAAGATTGGTTGTAGTGGATTGCCTGAGACGCACTCGCTTCCTGCAAGGAGATTTTTGGTTTTTCAGCGAAAAGGAAGTATTCAGTACGTTCAGAATAATAAAATGATCACCTTACAACCCGGTGATTGGGGATTGTTTAATCTCGGGGTCGAAACTGAAGTGCTTCTTCATGAGGATGTGCACTTGATCATGATGACCTTTCCGGCAAGTCAAATAGATTCAATACTGTCGTTGGTCGAGATGCAACTGCCTTTCCGTTTTGACAGCACGCGTGAAAAGAAATCACAGTTATTCTACAACTCTGCATTGACACTCATTTGCGACGAGTTGACATACGGGGCGGAGACAGGAGAGCGTATACTGCAAGCATTGATTTATTTGCTGAAGGAGACTATCGAGAGCTATAGCATCGTGCCCTTTGATTTGGCGAAGTCAAAAAATAGTCATTACAGGGATTTGAGTATCCAGTATTTGAGTGCGCATTTGGATGATATGTCTTTTTCGGTCAGTAAAATGGCGAAAGCATTGAGGTTTAGCGTGAGGACGCTCAATCGAGTGATGAGGGATGTGCACGGGGAAAGTGTAGAAAAGCTGTTGTGGAAAATGAGGCTCGAACAGGCAAGTCAGGCGTTGAAATTGCGCAGCAATGATCGCTTAAGCCTCACGGATATCGCGTATTCATGTGGTTTTAGCAGTGCTTCGCATTTTTGTAGAAAGTTTAAAGAGTGCTGGGGCGTTACACCAAGCCAGTTCAGGATGCAGCACAGGTGTTAATGAAGTTAATCAGGCTCACTTTAGAGCTCTGTGAAGGACCGCCGGACAAGCCGCAAGCGGATGGCATCGTGACCTGAAATTTTATCGAACTTTTCACGATATAGTCTCCCTGTCTACTCAGTAAGGCCAGTGTGGAGCCTATTGTCAGTATTTGCAGCCAAGCCACGTTGCTCTACTGTCCGTCTTTCCTGGTTAAGTCCCGTGCCGCATCGGACTGATAGGCCGCGAGACTTTCAAGAAAAACTGCTGGCAGCTTGGCTGTAGTTCTTATCCGTTAGTGATCAGCTTTTAAGAGCCCTGCCATAGGCACGAATACGCCAGGCTTGTGCTGCTCTTTCTCCGAGGTCGGCTCTCGTAAATTGGGATGCCATCCGGTTGCATCGATACCAGGTTGAATCAGAAGTTGAAAGCCGTCCGAGAAAAAGGCATCGACAGGTTCCTTTCCGGGATTGAAGGCCCAATAGTTGCGCTTGCCATTTTTCTCGAAGACGGCATAGAACGGCAGATTACAGGTTATGGATTCCACCGGTTCACCGAGTTTGGCAAGCGTTGCAATCCATAATTGTACAGTGCCGGGGTGTAACGACCACTCTGTCAGTTCCGATTCAGAAAAACGATCAATAGTCGCCTGTGCGGCCGAGGTATTGGTCAATGCCTGAGTCATCGCCATTACGTTTCCCCAGCGCGGCCCATTGTGATCCCAGTCAGCATAAATTTTGTTTAGCACAGCCTGTAAATGCGGATTGCCATATAAATAAGTCGAACTTGCCTGGATCGGCAGGAGGTTGACACCCAGGGCTTCGGTCGGGCGAACATCAAACCAGGACCTGCAGCTTGCTCCACTTGACCATAACATTCCAACAAAAGGCTGCGCAAAATTGTCGGGAAAACTATCGTCCCAGCGATTGAACCAGTAATCGAGTGTTGTTTCGCATTCGGCGGTATAGAGCATGATGCCAAGATCTTGAATTTTTTGATCTTCCAGTAAACCGCCTAGCAGTGCTACCGATGCGGCAAAATTGATCGATTCGCTTGACGGCTCGGCGTTAAGTCCTTGGGAATAGGCACCACTGCCATTACCCCAAGAGTGACCCGAATAGGCATCAAAGCACCGCATGAACGGAAAGAGGGTGCTGTCACGCTCAGGGTTGGCCACATCGCCTATTATTTTTAACAAAACAGTTTTGATTTCAGGACGATTAATCCAGGCGCGATCGTGCAGTCCTACGGCGGCGGCCGCTCTTAAAAAATAACCATAATAATAGATATGATCATTCATGTGCTCAGCCACTCCGTGTACCGAGCAGGGCGTAAATAACAACGTCGTCCACTGTTTGTCGTAGTAAAAGCCTGTTTGGTCGCGCATTTCAAAATAGCTTTCCAGCTTGTATTTGATGGTTTCTATAAAATGCTGAACAGCTGAATCATGGCCAACGTACCGAGCAGTGTTCGCCATGTCTGCCAGGCGAACAAGTGCTTTACCGGCCCAATATCCATCGTCTGATGAATACCCTTCCAAGGGACGTTGCCATAAGGCTGTTGTTGCGGATGCAGTGTGGGCATCGTCGATCAATTGATAGGTGTGAGCTGTCGCATCGACGATCGGTGGAAGGTAGGGCAGGAAGCTGCGCTTTTTCATGTCTACCGAGAATTCAGTTACATCAACAAGGGTCATGAGTCCGCGTGCAGAGGCATAATGACCAAGGGCGACAAGCCCGCTGCTTCGACGCCACTGATGCGGTAACAGCGCTTGCAGAAAGCCGCCACTTTGAGATTCATCATCATTGTGCATCGCGAAATGCATCTGAACGCGTTTCTCTGAATGATCCACTTCCCACTCGAAGCCTTTGTCCACTGGTCTTCTTGTCCCCTGAAGAAGGAAGTGCTTTAGCAGTGTTCCCTCTAGATCGGGAAGAACGTGCACGGTCACGGCGGAGTCGTGTTTGACACCCCGGACGCCCAGCGTTTTATTATCTTTGCACTCCCAAGAGCAACCTTTGTAGCAAATCAAATACTGCACGTCTTTGGAAGTTGCAATAATCGCCTGGTCATCAGGGCAGGCAGAAAAGTGGGTGGTGTGTTCAAAAGAGATGTCCAGATGTGAAGGGCCCTCAAACCAGAAATGAACAGAGGGACAACCCTGAACAGCTCGCATGGTCATGCGCTGGTTTTTCCCCTCCCAAACAACATCCACTGTTCTGTCGGAGTAATCCTGTACGCCGAAGCTTACTGCCTCATCCTCTGCCAAGCGAAGGGTCAGGTCATGTAAAAAAGGCAGTTCAAATGTTCGGTTATCTGGTGTGATTTGCACGGCTCTTGGATAGCCGATTTTCATGCCGCTCTTCGTCGCCTGGAAACATAGCGGCAAGGCATACATCCTTTCGCAAAACTGCTTTTCTTCTGCTTGCCACAACATAGGAGTCCACCATTTATGTGTAGTGGGCAGCTTTTGCATTAAACCTGCGATCCGAGGACGGGCAGGCTGCATACGTCCAGAGCGAGATTGGGTTGCGGGAACAGGTTGTCTCTGGCTTTGCTCATCATCCCACAGGTACTCCTGAACCCTGTCCAGAGCCCAAAGATCATTGCCGGAAATTGACTTCAAGTCGCCGCAATCTTCATTGGAGAACGTTTGGAGTGCGTAAATGGTTCTCAACTCTTCGGTCAGAATACCGCTTGAATCCTGGCGTGCGGTCAACAAAATAGCAGCGGCTTCATGCGGCTTCATTCCTTGTTGTACACGCCGGTAGAGATGAGCCTCCAGTGTTCTATGCTTTTCGCAGAAATAGTTGAGATTGATGTTTGCCTGGTGCATTCGTTCGGCTTTCGCCTCACGTAATCCTGCATCGCCGAGTTTGTGTATTTGGTGATAGTTTACAGCCGAATTTTCAAAGCTAATGTGTCGTCCCTGCTGGATAAGATTTAAGCAAAAGTCAACATCTTCAACACCCCAGCCCTTATAGGTTTCGTCAAAGACGGCTTCTTTGCCATAGCGTCTGTCAAAAGACATATTGGCTGTTGTCCCCCAAATCCAGGGCATCAACTCAGCACACAAAGAGGGCTCTCCTGGTGAGTTGTCAATTTCATCCCCCATCACCCATAATTTCAGGAACTCATCAAAATCATTCATGATTTGTCTGGGCGAAATGAGTGCCTGCCATGTGTCATCGGGTAAGTATGGAAATGAGAATCCGGCAGAAACGCTAAGGCGTTCATAATCAGTTGGTATCAGGGGCAGAGCGTTCCGCCAAATGGTCAAGGCTCGTTTCTTCCATCCAATGCAGATCACGGAGGGGTCACGCTGCAACGCTGCACGATGCTGCTCGACAAAATCAGGTGCGGCGATTCGGTCATCATCACAAAGAATAATTAAATCTCCTGTGGCTTCTTCCAGGCCTGCATTACGTGCGGCTGCGCGGCCACCACACGCCTGAGATCGAACCCGAATCGGCAGTCTATCGATATAGTTCCGAATAACATCAAGTGTATGATCACTTGATCCATCATTAATGATGACAATCTCATCCGGCGCCTCAGTTTGAGAAACCAGAGAGGCGAGCACAAGATTAAGGTATTCTGCTTTGTTATGGGTTGGGATGATGACAGACGTTCGCAAGGTATTCTCCTCGATAGTGTTGACGTGGTTTTGTTTAGGCTGCGCGAAGGCAGACAGTCGCTATTCAGCGATGCCGTTTTGTGTTCGAGACTGCTGTCAAAGCAGGTGTCTTATTTGTAATTGGGTGGCAATACGTGCCCATCAATTAAAATAGAAATCCCTACCGCGGTACCCTGGGTATTGCATAAGTTAACAACTTGCAGGTGACTTTTTCAGCGTTTCCTTGCACAGATCTGCATGGTTTTCAGGGTTTAAATGGTTAGAGCTTAAGCATCGTGGCACTTCCCTGTGGCCTTGATGAATCCCCCTGTTGGGCCGCAGAATTAAATGGCAGCGCGTTTAAGTAGTTCTTTATGAGCGAGATTTCGGAGATGGCGTTCAGTGACACCAAAACAATTGGCGATTTTCTGTGCAGGCATATCTTCTGTAATGGCCTGCTGTATGGCTACCTTTCTCAAGGCGCTGAATATTCCCCATGCAGAGGGAATATCAATGCTTCCACTGGCACCTGCGTGAGTGAGCAGTTGTTTATAAGTTTTTTCTGAAATAATTATTTCTATTTTTTCTAAAAAATCGTGATGTGATTTGTTTATATATAAGCGACTTCCTCCATACCGGCGGATAAAACAGGACATTGCCAGAATTCCGTCATTTTCAGCCAGCTCAGCAGCGAGCCAAGGCAGCGTGCATAATAGCGTAACCCTATGCTGTGAATAGAAACTCTCTATTTGCGAAAAGCGGTGATCATGACTTTCAGGCAAGCCGGAGAAAAGCGTATAGAAATCTATGTCGGCCATACAGCTATCCTTGTCGCACTAAGAGAAAGTAAGCATTCAAAATGCCATGTCTTAATCGTCTTGGTAAAGCTTATCTAAGGGCGCAGGGGGCTGGCTTGTCTGAACAGGACAATGAGTTGATTGTGCGGGCCATTGATCGTTTAGCCAGGCAATAAAAGGAACACGCCGTCTGTGCGAACATCCGGTTTTTACCCTGGGGTTCTGAAGGCGTGTGTTTCAAGGTTCCGGTATTGTGGCGGGTTCAGCGTTCATTGACATCCCCCGCCTTTCGGTGAGGTTTATGTGATTTTTCTGAGTTTTAATTCAAGAGGGATTGCTTGAGATGAATAAACTTCCCTGCACTTTTTTCGGTCATTAATGGCGGAGTATTGAGGTTTAGCGTGAGGACACTCAGTAGAGTGATGAGGAGAGGCGGCGTTACACCAAGCCCATTCAGAAAGCCGCGCAGGAATGGATGGTTTTCATCAGGCTCACGTCAGAGAAATTTTAAAGGAACGCTGACGGACAGAATGGATTCGTTGCTCTTGAGTGGAATGCTGGAATAGCCTGATTGTTGGGGTGATCCATTGGCGCTGTTCCGGTATCGTATGTGGCGAAAGTCGAATTGTGTGTAACGATCGCTTCCCGTGCGCAGCTTGTAAGCGATGCTGTATCGCCAAGCCTGTTCTGTGAGTGATGTCTGTTGTTGAATGTCGATAGACCCGGCAGGGCGGGCATTCCAGGCGTAAGTGTGGGCAATACCGACTGTCAGTCCTCGCTCTTCCTTACTCAATTTGTATGTGATGCCTGTATACAGGGCGCGCTCGCCATGTGCATTGAAGTCTGAACGGCTATCCCACCCTATATCCATGCGACCGTTGGATGATCCATAAGCGGGTGTCATGCGTGGTGTGAAATATCCCATCGATCCTTCTGCTTTCACGGAGGTAGCCTCTATCCGCCACCCCAGTGAGCCTTGGGTGGAACCAATAGTCAGGGCTTGCAGCCACGCCAGGTCGGTATACTGTGCGTCTTCCTGTTTCTGGTCTCGTGCAGCATAGAGCTGATAGGTCATGAGTGCCGGCATGAGCGTGATATTGACAGGCCGTGAGACTTTAAAGAAAAACTGCTGACGGTAACCTTGTGCTTGTCCCCATGCGGCTTCAACTGAGTAGTCTTTGTCATCTTGATATTTTAATCCCAGAGTGTGCAAGTAATGTATTCGGGTTCTCCCATCGCCTTGTAAAAAAGAGTCTGTCTTTGTATACCATGGTGCTTTGTATTGATCGCTCCAAAAATAAGACATTTCAAGAACACCTGACGGCTGTGGCAGTTTTACGCCGGCTTCCAAACCGCGATAGGTTCCAGGTACGAAGCTCCAGTTTGTCGCCAATAAGCCTTGACCGTGGGGTTGTAAATACCCAAGTCGAGCCCAGAACGGGCCTGATCTCCATTTGCCGGCAGCCTTGTAGTAGCTCCAGCCTGCCCTGTCCCCTGAGTAGCGTTCTTCGGACAACTGTTTTTCTTGAGACAGTCCCATTGTGTTGGGATGAATACTGCCTTGGCTTGCCGTCAAGGGCGCGCTGCTGAAAAGGCCTATATCCAGCCCTAGGGTATTTAGAGCATACCCTGATGTAATGTCTATATGTTGTGCAAGAACAGCTTGTTTCAATGTGCTTTTGACGTCGCTGTTCTGTGCCGTAGCGTCCCATTCATGACGTGTACGTTGCCAGTAATTAAGGTGGCTTGTTACTTGAGTCTGCTCATAAAAACCTTCCTCGGTTGTCTTGCACTCTGCTATTTTTCCCCACGCGCTTAGGCCCATAAATAGCACTGAGCTTATTGCCTTGTTCATGCGTTTAAACATTGTGAGGCTCCTCCTATCACTGACGAGCAGGCGTCAGTGATTCAGCAATCAGAGAATTCGGCCTCGTAAGCTCAGTCTTGTCAGTCGCTCTTCCCACTCCATCAGATTTTTATACCAAGGTGCGGTAAAGCAGGAAGGATCACCCGGCATATTTGACTGCGTGGTCAGTTCGGTGACGATTTCTTTGATTCCAGCCTCAATGTCGATTGAGGGTGTGAATTTTAATTGTTTCCGAGCTCGATTAAAGTTCAAGCAGTAGTCACGGCTGTCTGCGTTGTTAGGGGCAATGATGATCTGTGCAGAACTTACTTGTTGTGCAACGCACTCGGCAATTTGTTTAATGGTGTAATTCAGCGTATCGCCGCCCACATTGAATATGCGTTCGGGCACTAACTCTGTGTCAAGCTCAAGTGCCAGCAGCACAGCCCGTGCGACATCCCGAACATGAATGAAGGGTCTTTGCTGGCAACCATCACCGTCGATTCTTATCACGCCTTCACGCATCGCCATATGCGTCATGGTGTTGACGACCAGGTCATAACGCATGCGTGGAGCGAGGCCAAACACCGTTGCATTGCGCAGCATGACAGGTTGAAAGTGTGTGTCGCCCAGCGCTAACAGGCTATTTTCCACCTTAAGTTTCAGTTCCGCATAAAGGCTTTGAGGAACGCAGGTCGCTTCTTCTTGCAAAGGTTCATTTCCGGACCGCCCATAAACAGAGGCCGAACTCATGTAAACGTAGTTTTTGACTCCGGCTTCCTTGGCCGTCCGGGCCAGATGGCAGGCACCCTCGTAGTTGATCGAATACGTTGCATGACGTGAGATCAAGGCTGCCGGGTCGTTGCTGAGTCCGGCCAGGTCCACCACGGCATCGACATGCTCAAGCAGAGAGGCCTCTATTTCGCGTATATCTCCCCGGATTACCAGAGTTGACGAAAGCTCAAAATCACCATTGCGCCTTCCGAAAAAGAAACGGTCAAACGCGATGACTTCATAACCGCTTTTAACCAGAAGCTGGCATAAGACAATACCGATATAACCGCCAGCGCCTGCTACCAGGATTTTTTTACTCATGATGCGACCCCTTGATGATCCACCACTGGAAGTCCTGATAAATAAAGCGTGTATAGCAATGCGACTATCCGATCGCATTCGGCTTCGCTCATGTCGTTATAGATAGGCAGTGCCAGGACACTGCAGGCGAGTTCCTCTGTCAGTTTCAGATCGGTTTGCAGGGGGGAGGCATACGCCGGCATCAAGTGGCACGCTGGCGAGTAATACTTGCGAACCATCACATTGGCCGTTGCCATAGTGTGTTGTAGTTCATCCCGATTCATTCCATAGTGTTCGGGGTCTACGCGTACCGGGAGGTATTGCCAGACCGGTTCCTGTTCCCCTGTCGGCTGGCATACATTCAGGCCAGGTATGCCTTCCAAACCCTGAATCAGACGCGCAGCAGCTTGGCGTCGGCATTTGAGTTGCAACTCCAGAGATGGCAACTGAGCCAAGCCGACAATCGCATTGATTTCACTCATCTTCCCGTTGAGCCCTACATATAGGCATTCGCCTTGATCGCTTTGACCAAAGTTGCGAATTGCCGCTACGCGGCTCATCAGTTCAGCGTCATTAGTGCATACGCAACCGCCTTCCAGAGTGTTGAATGGCTTGGTCGCGTGAAAGCTGAAAATCTGCCCATCGCCGAATCCACCAATGCGCTGACCCTGATAAAGGCTGCCAAATGCCGGCGCGCTATCGATGAACAACCGCAGCCCGTTCTGTTTAGCAAGTTTCTCCAGAGACTTGTAGTCGTTGGCATAACCGTAGACATCCACTGCTAGAATGGCTCCAGTGTGTTGCCGCTGACCGAAAACTGACCCAGTAGAGGCTGTTCTGCCGACTGAAAACTGACCCAGGTGTTCAACTGCTTCTGCTCACTTTTTGAGCAGGAGAACACAGGGTGATCAGCATGGAAATGTTG
>NZ_JAUQOO010000028.1:0-60493 GCF_030580745.1 Pseudomonas serbiensis | reverse complement strand
CTCCTACCCCACACCTCGTAGGAGCGAATCGGGCGGCGTTCCGCTCATTCGCGATCAATCACTGTGTAGTCCAAAACCGCTTCACGTGTAGGTAACGTCCTGTTCTGCCTTTTGCTCTCTACTCGATCCCGCTTCTCGGCCAGAATCGTTGGCCGCCCCTGTAGAGAACATCCCCATGCCCGATCCCGCCAGCGCGCCGCTTTTTCGTCTGGAGATCGCCCGTCTGCGTCATTGTTTTACCGTCCTTTCGTTACAAGGCATGGAAGCAATCAGTCAGCCTTTTGCCTTTGAGCTTGAGGTCGTCAACGAAGGGCTTGAGGTGAATCTGGCAAGTCTGATGTACAAGCCGGTGTTCCTCTGCTTTCAAGGCAGTGATCACGGTTTTCATGGGCAGATTCACGGCGCGAGTCGCAGTCATTTCCGTCCCGGGCCTGCCTGCTACCGGCTGAAAGTCGGTCCGCGGCTGGCCTGTCTCGGGCAACGTTACAATCAGCGTATCTTTCAACACATGACCGCTTCGCAGATCATCGCCAGGGTCCTGGAGGAACATGGACTGCGCAAAGGCAGCTATCGCTTCGAGCTGAAAACCCAGTGCCGGGAGCGCGAGTATTGTGCGCAGTATCAGGAGTCCGACCTGCAACTGGTGCAGCGCCTGTGTGCCGAAGAGGGTATCCACTATCACTTTGTTCATTCCCGTCGGCGCCATGAGGTGGTGTTCGGCGATAGCCTGCGGGGCTTTCGTCCAACGCCTGCGGCGCCCTGGCGACAATTGCCGAAACCGTCTGGCGTTACCCGCTTTGCTGTCAGCATCAAGGGCCAGGATTTGCCGGGCTCCCGCGCCAGGCAACGAGCCGAGGGCGAAAGCAGCCTGCCATTTGTGATGTCGGGGTATTTATTGCCGCTGACGGGCCACCCCGAGGTTGAGTGGAATCACATGTGGCTGCTAAGCCGGGTTGAGCATCGTTACCAGGAGTCTGTACCGGAGGATGGAAGCGCAGAGCGGTATACCAATCGGTTCCATGCCGTTCCCTGGGAAGTCGGCTTCAGCGTGCCTGAGCCGCAACCCCGCTTGAAAGTGCCGCAACTGCAACGGGCCTGGGTCATCGGCCCGGCAGGGATGGAGGTCGGGCTTGATTCGGTTGGTCGTCTCAAGGTGCAACTTGAGTGGGGGCTACAGGGGCGGGGAGCGCGCTACAACGATTGCTGGCTGCCCGTGATGCCTGGCCTTGAACTGGTATTTACCGGCGGGATGGAGGTACTGGTGAGTTTGCTCGATGACGATATGGACCGGCCGATGATCATCGCCTGCCTGCACTCTCGCGCCTGTGAGCCGGTTTTCACGCAGTCCGCAGATGTATTGCCTGCCGACAGTGTTCAGGCGCAGCTGGATTGGCAGATGATCATGGGGAATAAGCGACGCTTTCGTCTGGAGAACGGGCCAACGGTGTCTTTTGAAGAAGGCAGCGAGCTGTCGTTGAGCATTGGTTCCAGTCGGGTCCGGCTTGATTCAAGTGGCCTGACCCTGACCAGTCCGCGTATTACCTTTGCCGGCAAGATGGCCGAGAGCGATCAGTAGGTAAACCAGCCGTCCTTGCGGTTAAGGCGCCAGGCAATGCTTCCAAGGCTTAAGCCGCGCAGCAGGGTAAATGCCAGGAAGGTCAGCCAGAGCCCGTGATTGCCCTGATCGACTGCAATAAAGGCGACGGGAGCGATGAGTATCACGCTGATCAGCATTGCATTGCGCATCTCCCGGGCGCGGGTTGCGCCGATGAACAGACCGTCCAGCAAGTAGCTCCAGACCGCTAGCAAAGGCATTGCAGCCAGATAAGGCAGGTAGATGAGGGCGGTTTCACGCACTTCGGGGATGTTGGTCTGCATCTGCACGAACAGATGCCCGCCCGTCAGGAACAGCAGGGCAAAAGCTGAACTGGCAATCAGCGACCAGCCACCGGCCACCACCAGCGAGCGGCGTAATGCCGTCCGGTCGCGTGCTCCAATGGCATGGCCACACAGGGCCTCTACGGCATGGGCCAGCCCGTCCAGCGCATGGGAGGTCAGCAACAGGCCGTTGAGCAGCAGGGCGTTGGCGGCGACGGTTGCATCGCCCAGTCGGGCGCCTTGAGCGGTGATCAGGAACATGATCGATTGCAGTGCCAGGGTGCGAATGAAAATGTCGCGGTTGACCGCCAGCAGTGGTCGCCAGTTGCTCCAGAGCTTCAGGGCGGCCCAGACAATCTTGCCAGACCAGGCCTGCAAGGCTTTGCGAGCCATGACCAGGCCTAGTAATGCGCCGGTCCACTCGGCGAGCACCGATGCCCGTGCCGAACCGACTACACCCCAGTCCAGGCCCAGAACGAACCACAGGTTGAGAATGATGTTCACCGTATTGGTGATCAGCAGAATCGCCAACGGCGCCCTGGCGTTCTGGGTGCCGAGAAACCAGCCCACCAGCGCGTAGCTGGCCAGTGCTGCAGGCAGGCCGAAAAGTCGGGCGTGGAAGAAGTCGAGTGTCATCTGTTGCAGGTCGGCCGAAGGTTGCATGATCGACAAAGCCAGATGACTGAATGGCAAGGCAATCAGCCCGAGCAGGAAGGCCAGCCCCATGGCCAGGAGCAGGCCTTGCAGCAGAATCTGACGCAAGGCCGCGCCGTCACCACGTCCCGCAGCCTGAGCTGCAAAACCGGTGGTGCCCATGCGCAGAAAACCCATGGCCCATGCCAGAAAGGTGTAGAGCGTGGCGCCCACAGCGACTGCACCCAATTGATGGGCGTGGGGCAAGTGGCCAATCACGGCGGTGTCGACCAGTGCTACCAGCGGTACTGAAATATTCGACAGGATCATCGGCAGCGCCAGGCCCCAGACTCGATGATGAGTGGGGCGATGACGCCAATCGCTGGACAACTTGGACATGAGGACTCCCGGCAAGGCGGGCATTGTAGCCCTAATACCGGTCAGTCAGAACGTGCGATGCAGGAGCGCAATCAGTGGATGATCCAGCTCAGTAGCCACAACCCCAGCGCCAGCCAGATGATGCCCATGATGATGGAGGCGCGCATGAAGGCGCGGATGGCGGAGTAAAGAAGCATCAGGCCGATGACCAGCGCAACGATGCTGATCAGTGAAGCGTCCATGCCCAGAGTGCGGGACAAGCCGTCAACGAAGTTGCCGCCGGCATGGGTAAAACCGTTGAACAGCCAGGCCAGGGTATCCACGATGAAGCGAATCACTGACCCGATTGCCTGCCCCAGCCATTCAAAAAAGCTTTCTACCTTCATATGTGCATCCTGATCACGGTTATAGGTCTGCTCGCTTTGGCTATCGGGCAGTATGGCTAGTTCCGTGGATCATGAAGTTCGTGTCATTGCACCTGAAAGATTTTCGGCTCGGGAAACAGGTTGTTCAGGGTTTCCAGCAAGCGGACGTGATAGATCGGCTTGCGGAACAGGTCCAGCACCTGCAGGCGCAGCAGGTCGCTGACATCTTCCATGTCGGCATGGCCTGAGGTGACAATCACAGGCAGATGCTGGCGCGAAGTATGTTCACGCAGTCGTTTTATCAACTGAATGCCGCTTTCCTCCGGCATACGCAAATCGGTAATGACCAGAGCGATATCCGGGTGGCGAGTCAGCTGTTGCAAGGCAATCTTGACCGAGGACGCAGTGAAGCAGCAGAACCCCTCGCCTTCGAGTAGTTCTGCCAACTCTTCATTGGCGTCCTCTTCGTCATCAACCAGAAGCAGCTGTTGGCGTGTGGGGTGGACGGCCATATTGATACCTATAAAAAACGTTGGTAACGGCCTCGGATCTTACAACACTTTGTCCTCGTTCAATCAAGCCGTCAGACTGCCGTACCGCCCAATGCAACCAGCACCTGGTTGAAAATGATTCTGACCTGAGCACTGATGGCCGGAACGAAGGCAACGATGGCGACCGCCACCATGGCAGCGAGCAGTACATATTCGATAGCCGATGCGGCTTCCCGGTTTTTGAGGAATGCCTGAATTTGCGTATAAGCGCGTATGTATAAATTGGTAAGGAACATCACAATTCTCCTTGCACCATTCATGGCGCGGGTAATACCAGCCGTTTTCATACATCCCCTTGCAGTTACAGCATTGCCCTCAACTCGCGAACCCACAACCGTAATAAAGCATTAATCACAAAGTTATAGCGGGCCCTGTGGTTCGCAATTCAGGTATTCAGATAAGGATATTTCGCAGGGCTTAATGGCGTTTTGGGTGGTGTGGGCTACCTTCAAAAGAGCAGCATGTGATTGTTCTTCATTGCTATTGCGAAGTTGATGCGTTGGATTGAGGTGATCATGCGATGACAAAGGAAGCGTTGCCATGAGCAGTCGTATCACCATGGTGCTCGCTGTCGTTTTTTTACTCGGAGCGATATTGGCCGGGTATCTGGGAATAATGGTCAGTAAAGAGCCTGCGGCGCCACCCGTGGAGGCTCCTGTCGTTGAGGCACCGCCACCTGTCGAAGTTGCGCCGCCTGCCCCGCCCGTGGAAGAAGCGCTGCGCCATAATGTCGTGGTGCTGGCGCACGATGTTCCTGCCTACACCCCAATTCAGGCTGAAGACCTGGTGATCGAGCGCCTGAAGGTTGCGCCTGCCGGGAGTTTCAGCAATATCGACCAGGTTGTGAATCGCAGTACCTGGCGCACGCTGGCGGCAGGAACCTGGTTGAGTGAAAGCAGTTTCGAGGCCGGAGGCACGCTGGCGCGGATGATTCGTCCTGACGAACGCGCACTGGCTTTGGCCGTTGATGAGGTGATTGGCGCGTCCGGGCAGCTCAGCCCCGGAGATTATGTCGATGTTCTGCTTTATCTGCCTGAAGACACCACTAATCCTGTCCGCTCCAGCCAGGTCGTGGTGCCTGCCTTGAGAGTCCTGAGCGTCGGTGAGCTTCTTGGTCCGACCCGTGATGGCAAGCCCGCACAAGATATCAGTATCGAAGAACGCATCAGGCTGGAGCAGCAGCGCCTGAGCGCCCGATCGGTGGTGGTGGCTGTGCCCGAATCGTTATTGGTGCGCTTGTTACTGGCTACCCAGACCGGCGTGATGCGCCTGGCGGTACGAAGTGCCGATGAGGGCAACCTTCAAGATTACTGGAGCGGCGATGCCAGCCGTCCCGATGTTGCCGTGCGCCTGGATTCTGCCAGGCGCAATCTGGTGCAGTTCAGCCAATTGGCTCTGAGTGCTCCGGCCACCAGTCATATCGGTGCGTCTCGCGGATCTCGTGGCGTTGAGGTGATTCGCGGCAACCAGGTTACGCAACAAACCCCCTGATTGAGCAAGGAAGCATTTGATGAACCGTTGTTTCGTACCGGTTTTAAAACGTCACGCGCTGTTTTTGCTGCTCGCCGGGCTGGGCGTGAACACAAGCTGGGCGGCTTCCGGCAATGGCTGCAAGAATCTTGCTGCCCTGCCAGCGGTGCTGGAGGTCAGCCAGGGCATGCAGCAGGATGTACGTTCGCCGGTGGCCATTACCCGGATTGCCGTGGGTGATCCCAAGGTTGCCGATGTACTGGTCAATGGCAATCAGGGCTTTCTGTTGACCGGCATTGCACGTGGCGCTACCAGTTTGATGGTCTGGACGGCCTGCTCGACCTCTCCTCGTCAAAGCATGGTATTCGTACGCGGAGGAGATGCTTCCGCGCTGGTCGATGCCTTGCCGGTGCCTTCTCTGGATCCTCAGTTGCCCAGTCAGGTCCAGACCGATATTCGTTTCATTGAAGTCAGCCGTAGCAAACTCAAGGAGGCCAGTACTTCGATCTTCGGTACTGGCTCGAACAACTTTCTGTTTGGTTCTCCCGGCACCGTAACCGACGTCACGGTCTCGCCTGGTACGGTCGGCTCCACGCGGCCCGCCATCGGTTTGAATAACAACAACTTCAATATCGTGTGGGGCGGTGGCAGCAGCAAGGTCCTGGGCATGATCAATGCCATGGAAGGCAGCGGCTTTGCCTACACCCTGGCGCGTCCGAGCCTTGTGGCATTGAACGGACAAAGCGCGAGCTTTCTGGCGGGTGGTGAGTTCCCGGTGCCGGTGCCCAGCGGGGATGGAAATGGCATCTCCATTGAATACAAGGAGTACGGCGTGCGTCTGACCCTGACGCCCACTGTGGTCGGACGTAACCGGATACTGCTCAAGGTTGCGCCCGAGGTCAGCGAACTGGATTTTTCGGCCGGCATCACTATCTCCGGCACCACTGTGCCTGCACTCAATATACGGCGTACCGATACCAGCATTTCTCTGGCCGATGGGGAAAGCTTTGTTGTCAGTGGCCTGATCAGCTCCAGCAATATTGCCTCTGTGGACAAGTTTCCCGGCCTGGGCGATATCCCGATTCTGGGGGCTCTGTTTCGCAATTCGCAGATTCAGCGCGATGAGCGTGAACTGCTGATGATCGTCACTCCGCATCTGGTCCAGCCACTGGCGGTCAATGCGCAACTGCCCACGCTGCCCGGTGAAGGCCTGCGTAATTACGACCCGAATTTCTTCCGTATGTATTTCCTTGAGAACGGCGATTTCGAGCGCCGTAGCGGGTTATCTCAATGAGCCAGAGCCTGAGTCAGACATTCCTGGCGATTACCCGCAACCCCACCGATCTTGAATGGTTGCAGGGTGCATTGGGTTCGCTGGGGCAGGTGGTGAGTGCCGGCAGCGGCAGCCTGGACGATTTGCTGGCGCTGGTGGACGTGACCTTCGCCAGCGTGGTGTTCGTGGGGCTGGATCGTGAACATTTGATGAACCAGAGCGCGCTGATCGAGGGTGCTCTGGAAGCCAAGCCGATGCTGGCGATTGTCGCTTTGGGCGACGGTATGGATAACCAGTTGGTGCTCAATGCCATGCGCGCCGGTGCCAGGGATTTCGTGGCCTATGGCTCGCGTTCCAGTGAAGTCGCCGGTCTGGTCAGGCGCTTGAGCAAACGCCTGCCTGCGGTGACGCCCAACCCCAACATGAGCGGTCTGACGGTGCTGTATGGCGCTCAATGCGATGGCGACGGAGCCTTGATAGCCTCTCACCTGGCGATGGTGGTGCAGAAGGCCGGGCAACGTACCTTGTTGCTGGATCTGGGCTTGCCCCGTGGTGACAGCCTGTCGATGCTCGGTCTTGAGTCGACGTTCAGTTTCGGTGATGCACTGCGCCATTTGCGCAGGCTGGACGCGACCCTTATCGACAGTGCTTTTACAACATCCGAAAACGGCTTGCGCATCCTGGCCTACACCGAGGCCGACGATCATCTGGAACAGTCCAGTGCGGCCGAGTTGTACATGCTGCTCAGTGCCCTGCGCCAGCATTTCCAGCACGTCATCGTGAATCTGGTGGGCCAGCCGGACAGCGAAGCCCTGCGTACCTTTGTAAGTCACTGCGACCAGCTGCTGTGGTACGCCGACCAGAGCGTGATCGAGTGCCGGCGCAATCTGGCGGTGCTCAATCTGTGGCGGGAAAAGGGCATGAAGATGCAGCACGCCGGGTTGCTGATCGATCGTTATTTGCGCTCGGTGGCACCCAATTCGGAAACGGTGGGGAAAACCTTCGGCCTGCCGGTGATTTCGGTCTTGCCGCTCAGCCCGGAATTGCGACTCAACGCCAAGAATCAGGGCGTGTCGTTGTTCGATCTGGCGCCCAGGGAATCGTTGTGTACGGGCTTGCGTCGCCTGGGCGATCACCTGGTCCGTCATTCCGACGCTTATGAAAAACCCAATGAAGGCTTCTTCACTCGGCTATGGGGGAATAAATAATGCCGGAAAAACTGTTTGGCGTTGCTTCGCGCGCTCAGGGCAGCACGGATGACGGGCAGGGGCTCAAGCTGGTACTGCACCGTTACATCATCGATGGCATCGAGGAGAGCGGCAGGAACCTGCTCGAAGGTTCGCGACCGGTGCTGGCGCAGTTCGTGATCGACAAGGTGGCCGAATATGTCGCCCGGCTGCGGCTGGCCATTTCTCGTTATGAGATGGAGCGTCTTGCCGAGGAACTGGTCGATGAACTGACCGGTTTCGGCCCGCTGGAGGTGTTGCTGCGCGATAGCGCCGTGACGGAAATTCTGGTCAACGGGCCGGGCAAGGTCTTTGTGGAACGTGACGGCGTATTGCACCACACCGACTTGCGCTTCATCGACTCGCACCACGTCGAGCGGGTCATGCAGCGCATCCTGGCGCCTCTTGGCCGCCGGCTGGATGAGTCCTCGCCCATGGTGGATGCGCGGCTGCCCGACGGTAGCCGGGTCAACGCGATCATTCCGCCGATTGCCCTGGACGGGCCGTGTCTGTCGATCCGGAAGTTTCGCAAGGACATGCTCAAGAGCACCGACCTGGTGGCGATGCAGACCATCGATCAATCGATCTTCGACTTTTTCCAGGAGGCGGTGGGCAAGCGTTGCAACGTATTGGTCAGCGGCGGTACCGGTACCGGCAAGACCACCATGCTCAACGTGCTCAGTCAGTTGATCGACACGCACCAGCGGCTGGTGACCATCGAAGACGTTGCCGAACTGCAATTGATTCACCCCCACGTGGTACGCCTGGAAACCCGACCGCCCAATGCCGAAGGCCATGGTGAGGTCCGTGCCAGCGACCTGATCCGCAACTCCCTGCGGATGCGCCCGGACCGCATCATCCTCGGGGAGATTCGTGGCGTGGAAGTGCTGGATGTGCTGACTGCCATGAACACCGGCCACGATGGCTCCATGAGCACGGTACACGCCAACAACGCTCAGGATGCGCTGTTGCGTCTGGAAACCCTGGTCGGCCTGACCGGACGGCAGATCCCCGAGAGAACCCTGCGGCAAATGATATGCGCGGCGCTGGACGTCATCATCCAGTTGGCTCGCCTGCCCGATGGCCGTCGTTGCGTCAGCGAAGTGGTGGAGGTGGTGGGTATCCGCGACGACATTTATGTCACCAACACTCTTTTTCGTCTCGACCGGCGTACTGGCATCGGCTTTCATCGCGAGGCCGTGCATGCCGCAGGTGACAAATTGCGGCCGTCTTACTGACGCGAGCAGGGAGGCTGCCCCATGAAAGCATCACTGGTTCTGGCGATCATTTTTGTGCTGCTGTTGGGTGCTGCGCTCTACATGTTTTATCTGGCGCTGAATCGGGGGGCGAGCGAGCGAGTGATGCAGCGCTTGCAGGTTGGGCAGCCGATAGCGATCGAAGAAAAGCCCGGTATTGAATGGCTGGAACGCGCCTTCTTGCGCGCCGGGCTGGGCAAGCCAACAGAGCGTATTGGCCTGGCGATTACCTTATGGACGCTATCGATACTGCTGGGTTACCTCATGGGCGACTGGTTCGGTTTCGGGGTCGGGCTGGTAGCCGCTCCACTGACGCTGCGCATGTTTATTTCCTGGCGTTATCGCAAGCGGGTGCGGCGCATGATCGAGCAATTGCCGCAGATGCTCGATCACACCGTACGCAGCCTGAAATCAGGCCGGACCCTGGCCGATGCGGTGCTGCATGGTATCGAGGCGGCGGACCAGCCGTTGCGCGACGGCATGCTGCGGATCGAGCGAAACGTGCAAATGGGCGTCAGCCTGCCCGACGCTGCACGGGATTTTGCCGAGCTGTACGAGCGCGATGAATTTCACCTGTTTGCGCTTGGGCTGAAGGTCAACCATCGCTATGGCGGCAATGCCAGCGAACTGATGGAGAACCTGATCAAGCTGATCCGCGAGCGCGAGCAGGCGGGCCGTCAGTTGCGTGCCATGACCGGCGAAACGCGCATGACCGCCATCGTGTTGGCGCTGTTGCCCATTGCGATGGTTGGTTATTTCATGCTGACCAATCCCAATTACCTGATGCACATGTGGAACGACAGCGGCGGGCAGCGAATGCTGATTGTCGCGTTCTCCTTTCAGGTGATGGGTTGCCTGACGTTGTGGCGCATGTTGCGGAGTGTATGAAATGGGCCTGACCATCAGTGCGGTGATGTTTGTGGCGGCAGCCTTGTTGCTGCTGTCCAACCTGGCTCGCCAGCGCCGCAACGAGCGTCAGGTCGCCTTGCGTCTCAAGGGGCAGATGGTGCGCGAAAGCCGTATCGGCAGTTGGCTGCGCTTGTTGGGCGATACACGCCTTGGGCAGCGCTCGATCAGCCTTGATAACGAAACCCAGGTCCTGCTCAACCGTATCGGTTGGCGTCGGGCCAGCAAGCGTTCGTTGTATGCGGCTTGCCAGATTGGCATACCCATCGGGCTTTTGGTTCTGGTCATTCTGCTCCAGGTGCTGTTTTTCAATTCTGTCGAGCAGCCCTTTATTGCACCGGTCTTTGCGTTTGGTGTGGGTTATCTGATCCCTAAACGGGCGCTGGCTGCCTTCGCCCAGCATCGTCAGAAGCAAGTGGTGGTAGAGATCTCGACCTTCATTCCACTGCTGCGCATCCTCTTCGAGTCCGGTATGGCTGTGGAGCAGGCGCTGCGGGTACTGAGCAACGAGGGCAAGGACTTGCTGCCGGTGCTGTCCGAGGAAATCCGCGTGATTCTGGTGCGGGTCGATTCCGGGCTGGAGCTGGGAGATGAGTTGAGAAAGTCCGCAGCCCTGCTGGCCGTGGACGAGTTCAGCGACACCTGCGTGATCCTCAATCAATTGATTCATCAGGGCGGTGGGGCTTTGCGGTCCTTGCTGGCCCTTAAGCAGTTGCTCGACGACCGCCGCCTGACGCGCTTGCAGGAATACATCTCCAAACTGTCGGCCAAGATGTCGGTGGTGATGATGGTTTTTTTGTTCCCGGCGTTATTGATTGTGCTGGCCGGGCCAGGATTTACCGCCATCGGTCATGCCTTGGGCGGCCGGTGAAACGTGCATGGATGAAGGACGTGTTGCAATGAAAGCAGTGATGATCTTCGTGGGGCTTTTGATGCTGGGTGGATGCGCCACCAACGGCACTGCGCCCTGGATGCAGTCGTCGGCCGGAACGGGCACTTGCCCCAAACCGACATCCGACCAGGAGTTCACCCTGAATCTGGCACAGAACATGGCCGATGAAGGGCGTTTGCATGCCAGCCTGGCCAACCTGGAAAGCCTGCCCGACAATCTTGATGAAGTGCGGCTGCGAAAGGCACGGGTATTGCGCTTGCTGGGCAGTCGCGAAGCCGAGCCTTTGTACCGCAGCCTGCTGGGCACTTGCCGGGCTGCGCAAGGCGAGCATGGTCTTGGGCAGCTGGCGGCGTCTCGTGGCGACAATGTCCAGGCGCAGCAGCATTTGCTCCGGGCCAGCAAACTGGCGCCAACCGATGAAAAAATCCGCAACGATCTTGGTGTGGTTTATCTCAACCAGCTGAATCTGGAGCAGGCCCGCTTCCAGTTCCTTACCGCCATCGAACTCCGGCAGTCCGACACCCTGGCGGCCGCCAATCTGGTCACGCTGCTGATCTATCAGGATAACTGGACCCAGGCCGCAGAACTGGCTTCCAGGGCAGGACTGACGGCACAGCAGGTCAGTGACGCGCAGGTCCGGGCAGAAAAACTGAAAACGCCTGCTGCCAGCCGTTCTATCTCGAATGGCCAGGTAACGGCCATGCGTGACCAATCAGAGGAGGCACATCCATGAGGAGCATAATCTTCGGCGGTATTCTGCTGTTCGGCTTGTGCGCAGACGCATGGGCCATTGATGAAGGACCTTCATCGGCTCCGCAGAAGCAGACCGAGGCCTGGCTGCAACTGCAGATTGGTGGCAGTGCGGCTTCGCCCACTCCGCAAACCCTCACTCCCGTCGAACGCGAGTTGAGCCTGCAACGCTGGCTTGAAACCTACAAGCATGAGATCCCGGATTTTTATGAGCAGAAGAAGGGAGGAAGTATCTCGTCGGGCGGGAAATAATCGCCCCGTGCCCTTCTTCAAAGTCGGGTAGGAGCGAATGAATTCGCTCCTACATGGCTGATATTCGTTGCCGATTCGGTGACAGTGCCAGCGCCAACTGGGTGCGGTTATGCATGTGGGTCAGGCGCAGAACCTGCGAGACATAAAGTTTGACGGTGTTTTCCGTGATGCCTAGTTCGCAGGCGATCTGGTAATTGGTCTGGCCTTTGCTGACCAGCCTGGCGACAGCGAGTTGTCTGGGGGATAGCTGGGCGAAAAGCTTGTTCTCGGCGTCGAGGCTGTCTTGTTCCAGCGTGCTCTGTTTTTTATCCAGGTTCTTGTACAAGTCGTCGATGGAGGCCGCCAGATACTGGAGCTTTTCGTTGAGCAGCCCCAACTGCTGAAGATTCTTTTGCCGCTCTTGCAGGGCCAGTTCCTGAGTCTGGATACCCTGAAGCAGCTCGTCCAGATTGACGGGTTTCTGATAGTAGTCGGCGATCCCGGCACGCAGCGCCTTGATCACGTCTTTCTTCTCGGCCAGGCCAGTCAGCATGATGGCTTCAAACAGGTGTTTCTTGCCGCCAACCAGCTTCATGGCTTCGACCATCTCGATTCCGTTCATGCCCGGCATGTCCAGATCGCACAGCACGATGCCGATGCTGTCGTCGTTGCGAAACTGTTCGATGGCCTCGCTGCCTGAGTGACAAGGGATACAGTGATAGCCGTTGTTCCCGAGAAAATCGCTCAGTTCTTCAACGATAAGAGGCTGGTCATCGACAACCAGAACTTTGACGGTCGAATACTTGTTCACTCGCTACTCCATGCCGACGAGTCATAACAACTGACAGATGCCCGGTCCATATCAGCAAAACAAGGTTTACGATTTACCGTAGTCGTACTTTCCGGCTATGTACATAGCGCTAAGGTGTGATTCGACTAGTGGATGCACAGAGCCGTCAATAAAAAGCCTGTGAACAGGAAAGGCGAGAAGGGTTGTTTATTTGTCGCTTCGGCATTCATGTAGGTATAACGCTGCGTAACTCTCTGTCCTATAAGGGGCCAGGCTTTTTGACGAATGATCAACCATATCAACATGACCAGTCCCGCACCGATAAAAGTGCCCAGCAAGTGCAGGCTGCTGCTCGCCAGAGCCAGCGCCGCCAGCAGCTTCACATCGCCTGCGCCCAGTCTGCCAAGGGCATAACCGGGTAGCGTCAGCGCCACCGCCAATAAAAGCGCCCAGCCAGCATCGGCAGATTCAAACCCCAGCCATGTATGGCCGCTGTACAACAGATAAGCCAGTGCGAGGGTAAAACCGCCTAATGTCAGCCAGTTGGATATCAGTCGTTGCCGGGCGTCCTGTTCCGCACATATGGCGAACCAGGCGAGTAGGAAAAGTAATTCCATTGTATAAAAAACATCCTGTTTTCCTGAAAGAACCTATGCTGTCTTAACGGTAGTAAATGTCAGGGTGGACGTCGACATGCCAACAGCCTTTCATAAATCCTCCCGTCGAAAACAGAAGGGCGCCGCTGCAATCGAGTTTGCGGTGGTGTTCGTTGTGTTCTTTGCTGTTTTCTATGGCGTAGTGAGTTATAGCCTCCCATTGCTGATGGTGCAGTCTTTCAATGCTGCCGTCAGCGAGGCGGTGCGCCGAAGTGTGGCGTTGAGCCCGACGGTCGCCAACTACGACACCTTGCTGGTCAGCCAGGCCAGTGCAGTCCTGACCACCCAACTGGCCTGGATGCCTGCCGCGCTGGGTTTCACTGCCTCCGACATGAGCGTGAGCTATACGGCTGGCGTCCTGACGGTGAGGATTCACTACCCCAAGAGCAAGCTGACCAGAATTCTGCCGGTGTTGACCCTGCCAGGAATCGGCGAAGTTCCGAACCTGCCGACCAACCTTTCTGCCCAAGCGAGTTTGCAACTTGTCCCTTGATAAAACACGTTTGAGTCGTTGGCTGGGCCGCTCCGACACGCCGGCCGCCCCGCAACCCGTACCTGCGACAGTCGAGCCGGAAACGATTGGCGCGGATCTCTATTTGCTGCTCGATGGCGAGGGGCGGGTGCAGAGCGTCAGCCCGCATTTGCTCTCGCGTCTGGGAATCACCGCCCAGTACGTATCGATGCAGCGACTGATGAGCCTGCTATTGCCCAACAGTGCCCTGGTGATCGAAGGCGTGCCGTCGGACTGGATGGGGCACATGCTCGATCTGGACTTCAAGAGTGCAGATGCCCACACCCTGCATGCCCGTGGCTGGGTCCAGGCCCACGGCAAGGACTGGCTGTTGCAACTGATGGACATCAGCGACCTGATGGAGGAGGCCAGCGCCGCCCGCAGTCGTCAGCAATGCCTGCGTATTGCCGGGCAGATAGCCGAAAGGATACGGGTTTGCAACGTTGACCGGCTGGCCGCAGTGGTAGCCGAACAGCTTGAGGAGCTGGCACAGCTCTGGCACATCCCCTGCGTGGCATTGGTGCTGCCGGAGATCAACGGCATAGGCTGGCGAGTCTATGCCCAATACCACGCTCATACCGCGCCTGAGTTATGGCAGGTCGGGCAACGGCTTGGCGTTGAACTGGACAGGCTGGATGCCAATATCAGCCATCAACTGGCGTTTGGCGCCGGTACTGATCTGGTGCAATTGCAAAGTGCCTTCGGCAATGCCGATGGATTTGTCATGCCTCACAGCCGTGACAGCGTTGCCAAGGCCTGGTTGATGTTCGGCTTCTACAACGCGCAGCAGCAAGCGCCGGACCTGGGCGAACGCGAGTGGCTGAACCTGTGCTCGGCTCTGGCTGGGCCTGTGCTGTTCCGTATGTCGGAGCAGCATAACCGTCACCATGTCGAGCGTCTGGCGGTGCTTCAGGATCTGCTGGGTACCGGCTGGTGGGAGTTGCTGCCCAGCAGCGATGAGATTCTGCTGGCCCCGCAACTGGCGCGCAGTTTGCGCCTCAATGACAGGGTCGATCGTCTGCCTCGTCAGGACTGGCTGGCGATGATTCATCCGGCCGACCGGCAGGAGTTATCCACCCGTCTTGTCCAGTTGCGTGACAAGGGCACGCCGATGCTGTTGTGTGTGCGCCTGCTTCAGACCGATCCTGCACAGGAAAATATCTGGTTCCGCATTCAGGGCCAGGCCCTGATCAGTGGCCAGGTACAGCGCGTGCTGGGTTTCATGCTTGATGTCAGTGATATCAAGAATCAGGAAACCAATGCGGCGGCGGCTCATGCGCGGCTGGATAACCTGATCGCCAGTTCGCCAGCGGTGATCTACGTCCAGCGCTATGACCAGGGCAATCTGGAACCGAGCTTTTTCAGCGACAGCCTCAAGCCTCTGTTGGGCTGGACATTGGCCGAGTGTGTCGACGGGCAACTGGCCGGGTACATCCATCACGACGATCAGGATATCTGGTTCGATCGCAACCGGCAGTTACTGCGCGAAGGCTTTGTCAGCCGCCGTTACCGGCTGCGCGACAAGAAGGGCGATTATCACTGGCTGCTGGATGAGGCGCGGTTGCTGCGTGATGATCTCGGAATGCCCGTGGAAGCTGTGGGGCTGTGGCTTGACGTCACCGATGCCACCCTGGCGGCCGAACAGGTGCGCAAGAGCGAGGAGCGTTACCGGATTCTGGTGGAAGACTCGCCGGCGATGATCTGCCGTTACACCCCGGATCTGGTGCTCAGCTTCGGCAACCGTCCATTGGCCAATTACATGGAGTGTACGCCGGAGCAACTGACGGGCATCAACCTGGGGGACTGGCTCTCGGATGAGCAGCGTGAAGCCTTCAAAAAGCGTATTGCACTGCTGACCCCTGAAGCGCCCATGAGTACAGAGGAAATCTGCATCGAGCTGCCCGGACGGGAATATGCCTGGTGGGTATGGGCCGACCGGGGCGTGTTCGATGAAGAGGGTAAGCTGATCGAGATCCAGGCGGTCGGGCGCGATAACACCGATGTGCGCCGCTCACGGATGCAACTGAACCAGAGTGCGAAAATGGCGACGCTGGGCGAGATGGCGACCGGTCTGGCACACGAGATCAACCAGCCGCTCAATGTCATGCGCATGGCGGTGGTCAACGTTCTCAAGCGTCTGGGCAAGGGCGATATCGATATCGACTACCTCACCGAAAAGCTCAATCGCATCGACACCCAGGTTCAGCGCGCAGCCCGTGTGGTGGATCATATGCGGGTATTTGGACGCCGCTCCGAGATCGAAGAGCAACTGTTCAATCCGATTCAGGCCGTGGAAGGCACCATCTCGATGCTCTCTGAGGGCATGAAGGGCAAGGGCGTGCAGATCCGTATCGGTGAAATGTGCGCGTCAGTGCAAGTACGCGGGCATGTGGATCAACTGGAGCAAGTGCTGATCAATCTGATGGTCAACGCCCGGGACGCCTTGCTTTCGCGTCGGGAAAAGGACCGTGACTTCGAGCCCTGGATCGGCCTTGAGGTGGAAGAGGACGAGAACATCATTCGCCTGTCGGTTCAAGACAACGGCGGCGGTATCGACCCGCGTCTGCTGGAGCGTATTTTCGAGCCGTTCTTCACCACCAAACCGGTGGGTGTCGGCACCGGCCTGGGCTTGTCTGTCAGCTATGGCATCGTCGATCAGATGGGCGGGCAACTGAGCGTCAGCAATGTCGATGAGGGTGCCAGGTTCCAGATCGAGTTACCTATTTTCAAGCACTCCTAAATGACCAGTGTGGCCTGACCGAAGTTGCAACTGAGGTTACCGCCCACCTCGGCGGGCGACAGGCTGAGGCCTAACGCGTCGATCAGCGGGTCTACGACCGATTGCAGCAGTGGCCTCAGGGTGCCAGCGACAATACCGTCCAGTGTGGTGGTAATGGCCGCCAGCATGGACGCCGCTCCGGTTATCACATTGCCCAGGCCATTGGGACTGGTGGTCGAAGGCCTGTAGACACTGACCTTTGCCCCTGAGATGACGCCGTCGAGCAATGTGCTGGGCAGAACCGCGGCGGCGGGGTCCAGAGGAAAGTAGGGCGAACTGCTGACCTCTGGAAGATTGGGTGAACTGAAGGTGCTGTTGGTCGAGGACGAACTTCCTCCCAGTGGCGACTGGCTGACAGGATCAAAGCTGATCCCGACGCCCCCACCGCCAAAGGGCACTCGTGCGGTGCAACTGCCCAGCAGGCCAAGAATTTTCTGACAGGTCTGGGTGCCGATATCGATCACTGGGATGGGGATGGCGGTAATTGCGGAAGGGTCGGTGCTGGCTGGAAAGGCTCCTGCGCTGTCGATCAGGCCGATCTTGGTGCTGATCAACGCCGTATCGGTATGAACGGTCAACGTCTTGTTGGTGTTGCTGGTGCAGGTATAGCCGGTGACATAGGTGTCAGCGCTGGCCATTGAAATGCTGATATCGATTCTGGGGCCGGCGCTTGAGGATGCACTTGAAGTCAGCAGTTTTATGTCCGAAACCATGCAACTGGTCAGGCCGATGGCGCATGTGGTCGAGCCCAGCAGCCCGGCGAGGTTCAGGCTCAGGGCGCTGTTGATGACCGGGGTGAGGCTGCTGACCAGCGACGTGGCGGTATTGACCAGCGGAGTGATCGCCCCGAGCACTGGCAGATTGATCGAAACCAGTGCCCGCATCTGGGCAGTGCGGACATAGAGTCTGTTCGCTCCGGTCCTGGGGTTGAGCGGATCGATCTTGCTCGGGTCGCCAATGGCCGACAGTTGTGGTGGCTCGACTACCTGAACCCTGGTCGTGACTTGCGCCAGCCCGGCCAGGTTGATCTGTGCAGCAGCCGAAATGCCGTTCTTGTCATTGGCCAGTTGCGCGACACCTTGCACCAGATCGAACAGGCGCAGGTTGGTATTGAGCGCTGCGATATCCGTACTGCCCTGCACCGACAGCAAATCACCCAGCAGCACCGTGGTCGCGCCAGCCGCAATCTTCAAGGCTCGCAGGCCGCTTATGGTCGCAGTAGCGCTCAAGGTTCCGGCAGGGTCCAGCACATTGATTGCCGTCTGGATCAACTGGCTGACAGCGACATTCGTGTTCAGTACATCGGTGTAGCCCACGGCGTTGATGTTCAGGTCGGTCTTGAGCCGGTTGAGGTAATTGAGCACGCTCAGTTCGGTGCCTGCGATTCCTTGCCAGTTGGCGACGCTGAGGTTCAGTGTTCCGCCCAGCAGGCTACCGATAACAGGGTTGAGGAGCGCTGCCTTGGCGCTGTCGATGGTCATTGCGGCGCTGCGGATGGTCAATGCCGCCAGGGGCGGTGTGCTTGCTGCAACCGCTGTTGCACTGAGTTGAATGTTTGCCGGAGTCGGTGTGCTGTCGAACAGCGCCGCGATGCCCGCCGCGATGCTTCGGGGGACGGCATGAGTGGCGACTACCTTGATGGCTTCGGGCTTGGTTGCATCGGCGGTAAAGGTGCGCCGGCTGTTGACGTCCAGCGCCAGGGTGCCGCAGTTGACCGTCAGCGTGCGGCTGTCGCTGCCCACCACGAAACTGTTGCGGGTGGCGCTCTGATTGGCGTAGGTGGAAGCACTTGTTCCTGAGGTGCAGGTGCCTTTGCGGCTGGCCGCCTCCAGTGCCGCCATGTCCGCTACACGTTGCAGTGAACGCTTTTCCAGATACAGCCTGCCGCTGTCGATGACAAGCAGCGTGCATAACAGGGCAATACCCAGGGTCAATGCAGCCAGCAAGCTAATGGCGCCGCGTTGCCGTGCCGGTAACGCGACATAACGATTCAGGGGAGACATCAGCACTCCTTCGGCCAAGCCGTCGCTTACTCGCCTGTGTGCAAAGGAGTGTAGACAAGGCCCGGGGAGGCTGCCGGATGGTTCTCTGAGTGTGCGGATTCATCCGCGAAGACGTATCAGCGCGGCGGATACTGCTCCAGGATTCTGGCCACGGTATTGCGCACGGCGGTATCGCGGGCGCTTGGGTTGACGGCGTTTTCGCTCAGGATACGTTCGGTGCTGCCGCGCCAGACCAGTTTGCCGTCCTTGCCGTCGAACAGGTCGATCTGCAGGGTCGTGACCTTGTAATCCACGCTTCGGGTTTCTGTGGTGAACGGGCCGCCCCAATAGCCATAACCGCCCCACGGTCCCCAACCGGCATTGTTATTGGTGCTGACCAGTTGCTGGCGGTTTTCGACGATCAACCAGGCTTGCACCCGCAGATCGGCATGGGCACCGCCTGGTGCCATGCGCAGGCCGCGCTGGTCCAGTTGGTCGCTGATCGACTGGCGGATGCGCTGTTCGGTGAGGTCGCTCTTGATGCGTGGATCTTCGGGTTGATATTGCACGCCTGGCTCTTTCCAGCTCCAGCTGCGATAGCCGCCGAAATCCCGTTGGGCATCGAAGTCACGATTGATCTGATTGGTCTGGCAGGCTGTGAGTAGTACGGCCAGTGACAGCAAGGCTAGGCGGCGAAACATGGCAGTTCTCCGAAAGGGTTACGAAGGGGGATACGCCGTCAAGGCTTGTTGCACCGCCTGACGCAATGCTTTGCTGCGCGAGGCTTCATCGACGCCGCTTGTGGTGTCCGCGCTGGCACTCCAGACCGGCTGGCCGGTGCGGGCATCGAACAGGTTGATCTGCACCACCATCACTTTTTCCTGATAGGTACGCACGATGGGGACGCTGGCATAACCGCCGTAGCCATTACGATAACCGTTGTAGCGGCCATAGCCCACGCCGCCGCCATAGTACGGGTCTGAATAGTCTTCACGCACCTGACGCATTCGGGTTTCCTGGCGAATCGAGGCGCTGACATAGACGTCTGCCGGTTGGCCGTTGCGGTTAGGCCGCAGCCCGCGTTGATCCAGGCCATTGCTGACCGCATCGGCGACCTGTGCCGAATCCATCCACGCCGTGCCCGGCGGCAGATGCCCGTTGAGCCAGGCCCAGTTTCGATAGCGGCCATAATCTCGTGGCGCTGCCGGATAGGCGCTCATGTCCAGTGTGTTGGCCGCTTGCGGCGGAGCGGGTGGCATGGGTGCGGAGCTGGCGACATACGGGTTGTCGCTTTGGCAGGCACTCACGCTCAGGCAGATGGCGATCAAGGCGAGGCGGCGTTTCATGATGATCTCCGCGTGGTTTCAGACCGGACGGCATATCCAGTGCAGGTAACGACCCAAACCTGCAAAGCCCGGATGGCGTCGGTGAGCCAGTTCCATTTCCAGCAGGTCCTCAAGCTCGGCCCGGGCCTGAAATTCAACCGGCATGTAATCGTGAAACACTCGCACGCCACTGCGGGTTTCGACCTGCCACAGGCCTTCAAGTTGCGTTTCCAATTCCCTTGGGTCGAGGGGCTGTTGCGGGGTCAGGCTCTGTTTTTCGCCAGCCATGTCGTTCTTGCGCATCTTGCGAAAATGCCCCTTGAGCAAATTTCGATAAATCAGCGCATCACGATTATAGAATGCCAGCGATAACCAGCCATCGGCCTTGGTCAGTCGATGCAGTACTGGCAGGATGGCATGAGGTTCTGCCAGCCATTCCAGCACGGCATGGCACAATACCAGGTCATAAGGCTCGCTCAGTTGCTCCGGTATATCCTGCCAGGGCGACTGAATGAACGTCGCGCTTTGCCCGGCATCGGCAAAACGCTGGCGCGCGCCTTCGAGCATCGGCCCGGCTGGTTCGGCCAGGGTGACTTCATGGCCACGTTCCGCCAGCCATAACGACATATGCCCAAGCCCGGCGCCGATATCCAGAACGCGCAGAGGCCGCTCGGGCAGCGTCTCGGCAAGGTCGGCCTGCAGCACCGCAAGACGAATGGCACCTTTGGCGCCGCCGTAGATCTTTTCCGCGAAGCGGGTGGCCAACTGGTCGAAATGACGATCACTCACTTGGCGAATCTCCGCTCGCTGTCGGCCAGCTTGCTGCGCACGACATCTTCCATGTCCAGGCCAAGCTCGCTGCACAGAAGCAGCAGATAAAGAACGATATCGCCTACTTCCTGCCCGGCATGGGCCAGTTTCTCGGGTGGCAATTCCCGAGACTGGTCTTCGCGCAGCCATTGGAAGATTTCTACCAGCTCGGCCATTTCCACGCTGGCGGCCATGGCCAGGTTCTTGGGGCTGTGAAACTGTTTCCAGTCGTTCTGATCGCGAATGCGGTGCAGACGCCGGGTCAACTCGTCGAGGTTCATGATGCTCTCCTGAAGGCGCATAGCTTCAGGGGGAACGGGGCTTCAGGCAAGTCATTCGCGAATGAATTCACCTACAGCGGTTGCCAGCTTCCGATCATGTGTACGATGCCTTGTTCGCCCTCGACCCGCAGTTGACCATGGGAACCGGCTGCGCTGGCTGACAGCACTACATCGCTGGGCAGGCGGATAGGTTTCTGGAACTGCACGCTGACCTCAACGTTCGACGCGGGCAAATGGTCGTCCAGGGTCGCCAGTGTCTGGGCTTTGAGCCACATGCCATGAGCGATGGCTTTGGGGAAACCGAACAGCCTGGCGCTGGGCGCACTCAGATGAATCGGGTTGTAATCGCCGGACACCTTGGCGTATTGCCTGCCGATAAGTGATGAGGCGTGCCAGCGTGCCAGTTCGCTCATTGCCATGGGGGCAGGCTCGAAATCGCCGCTGATCTCGCCTTCCAGTTTCACGCCCTTGCAGAGCATGGTGCTTTCTTCATCCCAGAGCAGCCCAAGGCCGTCTTCAACCTGAGTGATCAGAGTAAATGTCGCGCCTTTGGCATGGGGTTGCAGGTTTGTCGCCTGGACACTGATATACAACTGGCTGACGCCGCCGAGCGGGCGATGAACTCTGATGCGGTTGGTGATGTGGATCAGGCCCAGCAGCGGGAAGGGAAACTCCCGTGAGGTTATCAACTGCATCTGTAACGCAAAGGCGAGGACATGCGGGTAAGTGGGTGGCAGGAGGCTGTCATCCTTGAAGCCACAGACACTGCGATAGGCTGCCAGCTTGTCGGCGTCCACCGACATCCAGCTGCGCAGACCCACATCAGGTAGTTGCGTCCCGGTGACCTTGCGTCTCAATGCCGCCTGCATGAACAGGTTGGGCAGAGTTTGCAGGGAGTCCAGGTAGCGCCAGTGAGCAGTCATTATCCATCTCCTTGAACGAATGCGGGCTCAAGCCCCAATCACACTTTGACCACAGACACGCAAGACCTGGCCGGTCACCGCGCCGCTACCCGGCTGGCTCAGCCAGGCAACGGCTTCGGCGACGTCCTGCGGCAAGCCGCCCTGGCCAAGAGAACTCATGCGTCGACCTGCTTCACGCAAGGTGAAAGGCATTTCGGCGGTCATACGGGTTTCGATAAATCCGGGTGCTACGGCATTGATGCTGATACCGCGCTGCCTGAGCGACGGAGCCATGGCCCGGGCAAAACCGATCAGGCCAGCCTTGCTGGCGCTGTAATTGGTTTGTCCGCGATTGCCGGCCAGCCCGCTGGTAGACGACATCAATACCACTCGTGCGTTGTCGTTCAGGGTGCCGTTATCCAGCAATGCCTGAGTCAGTGCCTGCGGGGCTTCGAGGTTGACCGCCAATACCGAGTCCCAGAAATCCGCCGACATGTTGGCCAGGGTCTTGTCGCGGGTGATACCGGCGTTATGCACCAGAATGTCGAGGCCACCTTGCAGATGCTCCTGCAACTGGACGGCGGCATCCGGGCTGCAGATATCCAGCGCCAGCGCTTGCCCGCCGAGCCTTGCAGCCAGGGCCTCCAGATCTGCCCGAGCCTGCGGCACATCCAGCAGCACGACATCGGCGCCATCGCGGGTGAGGGTTTCGGCAATCGCAGCGCCTATTCCGCGCGCGGCACCCGTGACTACCGCCTTGCGCCCGGCCAAGGGGCGGCTCCAGTCCTGAACCTGTGCGGTGTTCGGGCTCAGATGGATGACCTGCCCCGAGATGAATGCGCTCTTGGGGGACAGGAAAAAGCGCAGCGCGCCTTCCAGTTGGTCTTCAGCCCCTTCGTCCACCTGTAACAGTTGAACGGTGCTGCCGTTGCGCATTTCCTTGGCCAGTGAACGGCTGAAGCCTTCAACGGCCTGCTGGGTACTGGCTGCCAGAGGGTCTTCAAGTGTCGCGGGGGCACGCCCGAGGATCACCACATGGGCGCATTGATCCAGATTGCGCAGCAGCGGCTGAAAGAAATCCCGTAACTGTTTGAGCTGTTCAGCGTGTACGAGCACGCTGGCGTCAAATACCACGGCCTTGAGTTTCGGGCCTTGTTCGGCGGCCCAGGCTGTTGCGCCGGGGATATCGCTGCCAAAGCTGTAGAGCGAGTCGGTCAGGCGTTGTGCGAACAGTCTGATGTGATCCGCCAGTGGCCCGGCGCTGATCAGCAGCGTTCCCTCTACAGGCCGCAAGCGTCCGGCTTGCCAACGCTCCAGATGCGTCGGGCTCGGAAGACCTACGGCTTTCACCAAGCGACGACCCATGTCGGAATTGGCGAAATTTATGTAGCGATCTGACGACATGGAACACTCTCCTTGAATCGGGGTTCAAAGACATGGACCACACTGAAGCGACATTTGTTCTTGTTTCAGCACGCTGTTCATCACCCGCCCAGACAATGCTTGAAGAAAAGGAAGTTTTTCATGACGCAGCTACGTCGTGTCGCCATCATCGGCGGTAACCGGATTCCATTTGCCCGCTCAAGCGGCGCCTATGCCACTGCCAGTAATCAAGACATGCTGACAGCTGCGCTGGAGGGCCTGATAGAGCGGTTCAACCTGCATGGCCTGCGTATGGGCGAGGTGGTTGCCGGAGCGGTGCTCAAGCACTCCCGGGACTTCAACCTGACCCGTGAATGCGTGCTGGGTTCGCGTCTGTCGGCGCAAACACCTGCTTACGATTTACAGCAGGCCTGTGGCACCGGCCTTGAGTCTGCCTTGCTGGTGGCCAACAAGATTGCGTTGGGACAGATCGAATGCGGCATTGCCGGAGGCGTGGATACCACGTCCGATGCGCCGATAGGCGTCAATGAAGAGCTGCGTAATATCCTGTTGCAGATCAATCGCAGCAAGACCGGCGCCGACAAGCTCAAGGCCCTCCTGAAATTGAGGCCCCAGCACCTCAAGCCGGAGCTGCCTCGTAACGGCGAACCGCGCACAGGTTTGTCCATGGGCCAGCATTGCGAACTGATGGCACAGCATTGGGGGATCGAGCGCGACGCTCAGGATCAACTGGCGCTGGAGAGTCATCTGAAAATGGCAGCCGCTTATGCAGATGGTTGGCAGAACGATCTGGTGACGCCTTATCTGGGGCTGACCCGTGATAACAACCTTCGTCCTGACCTGACGCTGGAAAAGCTGGCGAGCCTCAAACCCGCATTCGAGCGCAGCGCCAAGGGTACATTGACGGCTGGCAACTCGACACCGCTCACCGATGGCGCTTCGCTGGTGCTGCTGGCCAGTGAAGAGTGGGCCAAAGAGCGGGGTCTGCCAGTGTTGGCGTATTTACGCGATGGCGAAACGGCAGCCGTGAATTTCGTCAATGGCGAAGAAGGCCTGCTGATGGCTCCTGCCTATGCGGTGCCGCGTCTGCTGGCACGCAACGGTTTGACGCTGCAGGATTTCGATTATTACGAAATTCACGAGGCTTTCGCGGCTCAGGTGCTCTGTACGCTCAAGGCCTGGGAAGATCCCGAATACTGCAAGACTCGCCTGGGGCTTGAGGCGCCATTGGGTTCCATCGACCGCAGCAAGATCAATATCAAGGGCAGTTCATTGGCGGCCGGCCACCCCTTTGCTGCAACGGGTGGCCGGATCGTTGCCAACCTGGCCAAACTGCTGGCGGTTGCAGGCCAGGGGCGCGGTCTGATCTCGATCTGCGCAGCGGGCGGGCAGGGCGTTACCGCGATTCTGGAGCGCTGAAAAAGGTCAGTCGTATATCTCATGAAGTGGCAGGGGCCTTGGCCGCGACGACACAACTGAAAGGCAACACATTTTCAGCGCCTTCAACTGCTGTCGCGGCCAAAGCCCCTCCCACGGATTTAAGGCCTCAAAAGTCCAGGCTCAATGCCACGCTGACACCCTGATGAGTCGTGTCATCGTTCTTGCGCCAGTTGTAACCTGCGCGCAGTGTCAGGTCGCGAGTCAGTTTCTGGCTCAGGCCCAGACTGGCGCGGTTGAGGTTACGTTGTGGCGTGTAGCCTTCAAGGGTGAAATCAAGGCTTGGCAGGCTGTTCAGTGCCATGGTCACGTTCTGCCGGTCCGTTTCAAACTCCCGTTCATGAGCGAACTCGCCCCATATCCGGGTCGAAGACGTCAGCTCGAATGCGGTCTGCAAGCCAACGCCTGCGCGCCGGGATTTGCGGGTCTGATCGCTGAAGGTCAAGGCTGTCGAGCGGTTGCCTTGCTCCGAGTAGCCGTTCACATCGATATGAGCGTAATCGGCGCTGATAAAGGGTGACAGATGCCAGCGGCTCGCGGCCCCCGCAACATCAAAACCAATGCGCGCACTTGCAGCCCAGAGCTTGCCATCGGTGTCGCCCTTTTCCTGCCCTTCGCTGACGCCCAGAGCGAACTTGCGCTCGGCCTTGTCGTAATCCAGATGCCCGCCAGAAGCTGCCAGGTCACCCCACCAGTGATTGGCCTGATATTGCACAAAGGCCGTCGCAATGTAGCTGTTGAGCCTGTATTGCGAATCCTGTGCGCCTGCCTCCAGGTTTTGCCGATAAGCCCCGGCAACCAGCCCGGCACGCCAGTGTTCGGCGAAACGGTAGCTGCCTCCGAGGGTCAGGTTATAGCCGTGGCCATCCGCCTGGGCTGAAGTGTTCTGGGCATCGAAGTCGATCTTCTGACCGCCTGCGGCAAGGATGCTGCGCCACTGGCCAACACCTTGCCAATTGCCCCAATCGTTCAGCCACTGGGAACGAAGTTCGTCCTGTTGGGCGCGTAATGTGCCACTGGCCATTTCCGGCAGCAGAGTGATTTCCCAAGGGGCAGCCAGCAACGAATAGGCGTAGTCGGCAAACAGGCGCTGAGCTGCAACGGTCGGGTGGACCCGATCATTGAAGAACAGCCGGTTCGGGTCCGGCGTAGCGCTGTCCAGACCATAGGTGCTGTTTTCATCGCAGCCTGCGCCGTTGAAACAGGTTCCTACCAGATCCTGGTCGGCTGCGAAGCCGAAGCGACCGGGATCGGCCAGGGTCTCACTGATAAAGAGGGGCACATTGAGCGGGATGATCTGTGCATCGATCTGTTCCAGACGACTGACCAGTTGCTCGTTGAAGTCGGAGCTGAGTGCAGACGTCAGTGGCTGCAGGATGGTCCCGCTCAGCAAGGGTGTCTGGCCAATGTCCGGCAGCAGCCAGACCATGATGTAGCGGGCCCCTGCCTGTTGCAGGGCCTGTACGCTGTCAGCCAGATTGTCGGCAGAATCCGCAGCGTCACCGCTGCTCAGTACGCGGCCTTGCAAGAAGTCATTACCGCCACCTGTCAGGTAATACAGCGCGTTCGGGTCCGCTTGAAAATTGTTGCCGGGCAGATAGCCGGTCCGGGTTCGTAGCACGGTGCCGGTATTGGGATCGACCACGCGGGATTCAGAGGTGATGGCATCGTAGATCTGGTCCGTGCGATCACCTCCCACTGCCCAGTTATTACCGTCCGGTATCCCCAGTGCGGCATTCACTGCAGACGTGGAGGCATTCAGTTCACTGCCCGGAACATTGAGCAGCGTGCCCAGCAGAGTCGAGGAGTTCAGCCCGATGATCTCGCCGCTGCCATCCTGATAGGTAGGCCCCACGCGATTGGTAAAGCGCAACGTTGCTCCGGGCGGCCCGTCCTGATCCGGAAACTGCCCCGCATCGGCCAGGCTGTCGCCAAACACGACCATCGTGGAGTAAGGGGCTGGAGCCGCGAATGTCGAGGTGCAGGCCAGAGTGAGCAAGCATGCTGCCAGAGGCCGACGCAGTGATGTTTCGGTCATGAAAAAAGCCCTTTTTATTGTTCTGCCTGTAGGGACCCTAGCAAGCATCCCCGTCACTTCCAGAACTAAAAGAACTTACCGCCCAGCGGTTGTAGAACCGATCGAAAGGATTGATAGGTCTGTGTCCGAGGGGTTACAGAGGTTGGGAGCTACCGCTCAAGATGATGCTGACAATAGAAATGTAGGCGGCTCATATACAGGTTTTTCGCAATACTTACCCATAACCATGTAACACCTTTGAGGCTTGGGAGTGCTGTTCAGTGCATAGCAATGCTTCCTGCTGTTTTGGTGGTGTAAGTATGTATATTGAAAAATTTATGATTTCAAAGGTGTGATATGACTGTAGAGCTACCCAATATCTATGTGTATCCAGATGACTATGGCACTGTTTCGGGCGTTACACGAATTAACCCGCTAATGGGCGGAATGCAGGCGCTGATGCAAGCGCGTGCTTAAAGAGATGTTGCATATTTAGCTGGTAATTGGTGGTCGATCGTTAACAGTCAGTTGAAAATGATAGCGTCTAATCGACCGCCTTATTGCTTGGCAGGTATGATGGCGGATGATTTTCATTCGGTTGCTTATGCCGATTTTATTAAGACTGTTAATCCTGGTGTTTCTAATGAGGATGCCTTGGCCGCTGGACGAAGTGATGGGCTGAGAAAGAAAGCGCAGGTCTTGGCGACACCTGAGTTTTCCGGTGGGATTTTTACACCCATTAAAGCCTTGATGCATTTTCTTCAAGCTGAAGGAACTCCAGCCACTGTGCCGTTGAATCGCACGGGTATTAAGCCTGCTGCTGATAAGATTCCCGATTTGATGGCAATCATCAGGACTGCCCGTATCGGAAAAACCTCAGTTGATCTGACCGTGCCTTACTATACCGGGCAGGACTCGTTTACTGCTCGTATGTATCTAGGATCTATTACAATACGTATCACGGGTGAGGTAATACATACAGCATCTGGAGTGATTAGCTTTGTGGGTGAGGTTCGGGCATATAATGATGTGTATGATGCTAATCGAAGCCAGTATCGTAATGACTTTGATGAACGAGCTACTACAAATTTAAGGGAAATGGAGCGCGTATCCGGTGCAGTGCCTTATGAAATAAAAATGCCAGGTTCTATTCCTATAAGCTATTCAAATCAATAAAGTCTGGACTGTGATGGAGTTCCCTTTTGGAAGCGCTTGTCTGCGCAGGTGCAAAAAAAACGGTACTCCATTGGTGTTGTTGTGTTTAAGATTGGTGCGGTTTTTATTGATGTGCGGGGAGGGAACATATGAGAATTAGCTATCGTTTGCTGGTGGCCATTTTATTGTTTGTCATGGCTTGGGTTTGTTTGTTTTTTGCTGGGGATGGAGTTCCAGAGAACTCTTCGGACCTGTCAGATACCCGAGGCTTGCCTGCGGTTACCATTTATACGGTTATGCTCCAAGCCATCAGTGGTGTTGCCTTACTTCTCGCAACGATTGGGTTTGTAGTCTCGGCAAGGTTTGAATCAAGCTCGTGGGGGAAAAGAGTTGCTGTTTTTTCGATTTTTAATATATGCCTTTTACTTACTTCCATTGTAGGTGTTTTTGTCATTGGATTTTTCTTGTTTGAAAAAACGCTTGGGCTTGTCGGTATTCTTCTTTATCTGGCCGTCATCGCTCTAGTGATATCGGCATTGCCTAAACGTTCTCAGCGCTAACCTCAAATCTGTGGCCGCACCGTTTTTCGCGCTCCCTGTATTTTTTAAATAACGCAGCGGGGCTGGCTTATCACTAACCCCGCTGACGGTCTGTTTTCTCTTCACCTTATGCCGCCTGGTCGTGTGCGATTGCATCCAGATAGGCGGCCAGTTCGTGCAGGTACACGAAGGGGTGGCCCTGTCGTGTGCCGCCGGTGCGGTTGACTTTCAACGCGATACGGCCTGCGTTGATCTTGCGCAGCAGATTGCGATCGTTCGAGATGTGCGAGAAATAACGCTCCCTGACCGCGCTCAGTGTCGGGCATGGGGTGGCGAATTCCTTGCGAAGCAGATCCAGTGTATTGGTCATTGGCGATTACTCCCTGTGGGTAAAAGTCTGAGTCATGTTTCGTCTCCTTCCCACGGGCCATCGGGTCTTGAACGTTGCTGCTGGGTGGCTCGGTCATCGGTGATGAGAGACGTGAACCAACAATACGATATGTATTTTGAACCTGCAATACGTTTTGTATCTTTAAATACGATTTGTATTTTCTCCGTCCTCGAATTCCACGTACCAGGCGAGGTGGATCGTGTCGTTTGTGTGGTCGCGAGTGACGGTGACGCCTTCGGCTTCCATGAGGTGTTCAGCGATCTGTTCCCAATGAAGAAGAGATTCGCCAGGCTCTCGATGAAGGCGTATCTGGTGCTCGATCTGAGCCTGAGGGCTGCTGATGAGTGCTTGAATACGTTGGACCAACGCCAGATAAGCATCGTGTTGCGACATATCAGGTGTCCAGGCAGGCATGCTTCAATTCCTTTTTTACTGTATGTGCATACAGTAATTCAGGTCTTTTTCCTACGCAACAGTGAAATGTGTCCGGCTTGCAATAAGAGGGAAGGGCTCGAATGGCGGAAATAAAAAAGCCCCGAAAATTCGGGGCTTTGGTCTGGAAGGGTTGAGCTAGAGCCGCATCGTCATCTGTCTGATGACTCCGATCAACTTGCAGTCTTCCGTGATGGGGATTGTCGGGTAGGCGGGGTTCAGGGGCTTGAGGAAATAGCGGCCTGCATCCTCGACCAGCTTCTTGAAGGTTGCCTCGTTGCTCTCGGGAAGTTTGGCAATCACCAGCTTTCCGGGGGTTGGCTCAAGCCCGGTATCGACCAGGATCAGCATGCCTTCCGGAATGCTCTGACCTGCCGTAGCGGTCATGGAATCGCCGCGCACCATCAGCCAGAAGGCCTGGCCCTTGGCCTTGTAGTCGGTGAGTTCAAAGGTATCCGAATAGCCGGCCGGGTAGGGCTCGACAGCTTCGTTCCAGCCACCGGCCTCTACCCAGCTGATTACCGGGTAGCGGTAAAAGCGCGAGGGTTGAGCGGTAGGCGCAACGTTCTGTTGCCCTGGCTCATGAGAGGGGAGCGATGTTTCAAGAATGGGCAGATCCAGCTCGCTCAAAAACCGGTTGATCACATCGATCTTCGGTTCGCGCTTGCCGTTCAGCCAATGCCCTACGGCACCCGGAGTCACACCCATTCGCTCAGCCATGTCTTCCTGGCTGATTTCCAGGTTCTCCATGGCCTTTCTGGCGATTTCATACCATTTATTCATGCGCGAAATACTACAGCCTGTATGGGGTTCGACAATCGACACAGTGTAGTGGTTTTTCTGGATTTACAATACAAAATGTATTTTACTCGCAAAATAAACAATTTGTTTAATTGGTTGCTTTCAGCGAGGAAAGAGAATGATTGATGAAGTCGAGGCCGTGATGGCCAATTGGGGAGAGCAACGGATGCGTCTGGGCCTGGGCGGCGGGTTGAGCAGCCCGATGGCAGGCATCATGGAGTGGGGCGCTTATATCCCCCGGCGTACTCCGGGCTCCAGAGCCTTGATCGGTAACGGAAGCGGTATGGATTACATCGGCAGTGAAGTCGAGGCCGCTGTGGCAGAGCTGTCCCGTGGTCCGGCCAAGGGCAGAGGCCCCGAGTTGGCGAAACTGGCGCAATACCGTTACGTCGATCTGCTGCCTGCCCGTGAGCAGATGCGTTTGCTTGGTATCAATGAAGGTGCTGACAGGACCTACCGAAACTGGGTGGAAAAACTGCATCAGCAGGTTTTGTCGATCCTGGCGGCCCGCAGTGCGAGTCGTGGCGCAAGAGATAAGGCTCAGGCATCCGAGGTGGCAGGCCGCAAGGTGGGTTGAGTTTCTGCTTTGATCATGTCCGCCAGAGTTGTTTCGTGTACTGGCGAACGAACATACTCTTCACGGCCCTTCCTGGGCCGTTTTTATAGAGGGACGCTGCCTCCTCGCTTCTTTTACGTCCTCATCGCCATCCCGCCCTATTTATCTGTCTGGAAGCTTTCGCGAATGAATTCGCTCCTACGGGGTTCCCGGTAGGAGCGAATTCATTCGCGAAAGGATCAATAAAGCAGACGCGAAAAGCTCAACGAAATACCGTTTATCCGAGCCAATTGTCGAAGCGTGGTTGAACTCCGGTTGAAGTCTGGTCGAACTCGACCCACCCCCAAAAAGGCCCTTTCCAGCTTTTCCGAAGGGGGGTACAAAGGCACCACGATATGCGATTTGCGTCTGGGGGCAACAACTCGGGACACACCTCAAATCAACATACCGCCAGCTTCTTTTCTTGTTCCTTCTGGCCGCCTTCGTGCGGCTTTTTTTATTCCCGGAGTACCGATGGACCCAACTGACCTTGGCCCAGGCACAGCTACCTGGCTGGGCGGGACCGGCACCATCCTGCTTGGTGGCTTTTTATGGCTGCGCAAGTTTCTTTCAAAAGACGCCGCAGACCGGGCAATGGATAACGCCGATATCGGTACCGTCCGGCGCCTGAATGAATTGCTCGACTCAGAGCGCGAGGCTCGCAAGGAGGCTGAGGCCCGAGCGGATCAGTTCGCAAAAGAGCGTAACGAGCTGGCCGCTGCGGTTGGCCGTATGGAGGGCAAGGTTGAAGTCCTCACCAGCCAGATTGCTCAACTCACTGACAAGGTGACGACGCAAAGCGCCGAGATTGCCCGGCTTCGCTCTCAGCTAGGAGGTCCCACGGATGGACAGATGCGCAATTAACTTTATCGCCCGCCACTGGTGGCGTCGTGTGGAGATCTGGGTGATCGCTGCTCTGCTGGCGGCCGGGAGCCTGACACTGGGCTTTCAGGCCGGGCAATGGTCGGCCAGTTTCGAGCACACCAAGCAACTGGCCGAGATACGCCAGGCATACGACGCTGCCATGGGTAAGCGCGATATCAGTCTTGTCAGGCTGGCAGAGAGCGCAACTCAGGCGGTAGACAAGGCCGAAAGCGCCGCCTCGGCGGCGACCGAGGCGGCGAATACCGCAAGCCGTGCGGCTGACAAGGCCGATGCGGCGCTGAGCAAGGCCCGGCAGTAATCCCACCGATATCCGACACCTCTGGATTTACCCATGAAGATAACCCCGATTGTTGCCCATTTGCAGGCGACATGCCCGACCTTTGCCGGGCGAATCAGCGCCGGTATTTACTGGAATGCCGTCATGAACAGTACGGCGCTCAGTTCCCCCTCGGCCTACGTGATTGCAACGGGCGATGCGGCAACGGCCAATGACCTCAAGAACGCGGTGCGCCAGAACATCACCGACCGGATTGATGTGGTGGTAGTGCTCACGGGCAGCGACGAGCGTGGCCAGGAGGCGAGCGAGCAACTGCATGCCGTTCGCGCCGAACTCTGGCGTGCGCTGGTGGGCTGGAACGCCGGCAGCGACTACGAGCCGCTGGAGTACACAGGCGGCGGTTTGTTGCAGGTCAATGCCTCGCAAGTGGCATGGCGCTTTGGTTTCGCGGCGCAGTTTCAACTGGGTCGCAATACATCCGATCAGCCTGCCGAAACCTGGCACGAGGTTTTTCTGGATGGTCTGCCGGGTTTCACCGGCGCGACTTTCGACATGGACTGTATCGATCCGGCAGATCCGAATCTGAAATCTCCCGGCCCCGATGGACGTATCGAAATGAAGTTCTCAGGAGACGTAACACCATGACTCAACGCATCACTGTGATCCCGGTCGCTGGCCGGGTTGTACCTGATCCGGAGGCGGGCGACCTGTTGCCGGCCGAAGGTCGTGAAGTCCGATTCAACGCATGGTGGCAGCGCCGTTACAACGATGGCGATGTCACCACTGCAACCGAGCAATCCCCAACCATCAAGGCCGTCACGGCGTAATCAAGAGGAAGCCAAACAATGGCTATCAGTTTCAATAACATTCCATCCGATGTTCGTGTTCCGCTGTTCTATGCGGAAATGGACAACTCTGCAGCCAACAGCGCTTCGGCAAGCATGCGCCGTCTGATCGTTGCCCAGGTCAACGACGATGCAACCGGTCCTGAAATCGGTTCGCTGGTACTGGTGCCCAGCGTATCGCTGGCCAAGAACATCGGCGGCCAGGGCTCCATGCTGGCCTCGATGTACGAAACCTGGCGCAAGGCCGATCCTACCGGTGAAGTCTGGTGCCTGCCGCTGCTCAATACAGTGGGCGCCAAGGCCGGTGCCACCATCACTCTTACAGGCACTGCCACCGAGTCCGGTGTTCTGAACCTGTACGTCGGTGGTGTGCGAGTGCAGGCCACTATCGTTAATGGCGCAACCGCCGCCCAGGCAGCGAGTGCGCTGTCGGTGAAGATCAATGCCACGCCGGATCTGCCGGTCAAGGCCGAGGTCGAAGCGGGTGTTGTAACCCTGTCCGTGAAGTGGAGCGGTGAGAGCGGTAACGACATCCAGCTGGAATTCAATCGTCTGGGTAAAACCAATGGCGAGGTCACTCCGGCCGGTCTGGCCGTTGTTGCCACTGCCCTGACCGGCGGTGTCGGCACTCCGGATCAGGTGGCTGCACTGGCCGCGCTGGGCGATGAGCCTTTCGAGTTCCTGTGCGTGCCATGGTCCGATACCACCACGCTGGATGCCTGGAAATCGGCAATGGACGACAGCACCGGTCGCTGGAGCTGGGCCAAGCAACTCTACGGTCACGTCTACAGCGCCAAGCGCGGCACGGTCGGTACTCTGGTCGCCGCAGGTCAACTGCGTAACGATCAGCATGTCACGATCCAGGGCGTCGAAATCGGTGTGCCACAGCCGGTGTGGGTGCAGGCTGCTGCTCTGGCTGCGCGTACCGCGGTGTTCATCTCTGCCGATGCCAGCCGTCCGACTCAGACCGGCACCCTGCCTGGCCTGGACCCGGCGCCTGCCAGTGCCCGCTTCACGCTCACCGAACGTGAGTCGCTGCTGCGTTACGGTATCGCCACCGCTTACTACGAAGGTGGTTACGTACGTATTCAGCGTTCGATCACCACGTACCAGAAGAACGCCTACGGTCAGGCGGACAACTCGTACCTGGACAGCGAAACCCTGCACCAGTCGGCGTTCATCATTCGTCGTCTGCAAAGCGTGATCACCAGCAAGTATGGCCGTCACAAGCTGGCCAACGATGGCACCCGTTTCGGTGCCGGTCAGCCGATCGTCACGCCAAGCACCATTCGTGGTGAGCTGATCGCTCAGTACGCCAGGCTCGAAGAAGAAGGCCATGTGGAAAACGCAGAGCTGTTCGCTGAGCACCTGGTCGTCGAGCGCGACACCCAGGACCCGAGCCGCATCAACGTGATGTTCCCGCCGGATTACATCAACGGTCTGCGCGTGTTCGCACTGCTCAATCAGTTCCGCCTGCAATACGACGCTGCGGCGTAAATTCAACCTCGACATTCAAACCCGCCTTGTGCGGGTTTTTTCATTCTGGAGATAAAGAACATGGCTCAAAAAGTAGCTGGTACCTGCTACATCAAGGTGGACGGCACTCAACTGACTATCACTGGCGGCGGTGAAGCCCCTTTGATGAACATCAAGCGCGAGACCGTTGTGCCGGGCTATTTCAAGGAAGTGGACAAGGCTCCGTCGCTGAGCTTCACGGCGGTTCATACCCCTGACTTTCCCTTGAAAGCGCTCACCACCGGTGTGGACATGACCATCACCTGTGAATTCCAGAACGGCAAGATCTACGTTCTGTCGGGTGCCTATCTGGTTGATGAACCGACCAGCAAGGGCGAAGAGGGCACCATCGAGCTGAAGTTCGACGGTAACCAGGGGAGCTGGCAATGAGTGAAGTCATCGTACTGGCGAGCCCGGTCGAGGCTCACGGGGAATCCCTTTCGCAACTGACTTTCCGCCGCCCTACGGCGCAGGAAGCGCGAGCGATCAAGGCGCTGCCTTACAAGATCGACAAGCACGAGGAGGTGTCGCTCGACCTGGAAGTCGCTGCGAAATACATCGCGGTCTGCGCAGGCATTCCTCCGTCCTCGGTCGATCAGCTTGATCTTTCCGATATCAACAAGCTGAGCTGGAAGGTCGCGAGTTTTTTCATGGCAGCGGCATCAGAGACCTCCAAGGCCTGATAGCCGTCGTCTACGACCTCGCATACTTCTGGAAAGTTGATCCCGAACTGATGATGTCCAGGTCCCTGGACATCATCACCGAGTCGATTTTGCAGTCGCAGCGTATCAATCAGATCCTGCAGGGGGAGTGATGGCAAATCCATCCAGGCTTGAAGCGCTTTTTAAAGGCGTCGATGAGCTGTCTCCTACTCTGGCTAACATGCGCAAGAATGTTGACGCTTTCAAAACCGGACTCGAAGGGTCCGGTCTGGGGAAAATCAACATTGCAGGCGTGATCGAGGGGAATGCCTTTACGGGCCCCTTGATTGCCGGGGTAAAGGCAGCAATCGGTTTTGAAACATCCATGGCCAATGTGAAAAAGGTCGTGGCTTTTGAGACACCGCAGCAATTCCAGCAAATGGGCACCGATATTCTGGACATGAGCGAACGGCTCCCGGAAACCGCCAATGGAATTGCGGCAATCGTGGCGACAGGTGCCAAGGCCAGCGTGCCGCGTGCTGAGTTGCAAGGCTTTGCGGAAGACGCCGTGAAGATGGGCGTTGCTTTCGGCCAGACGGGGGCGGAGTCTGGCGAAATGATGGCCAAGTGGCGATCCTCGCTTAGCCTCTCGCAGCCTGAAGTCCAAAAGCTTGCCGAGCAGATCAATACCCTGGGCGGTAATGATCTGGAGAAAGAGATTGCAACCATGGTTACTGCGATGGCGCCGTTGGGTGCTGTGGCAGGGAAGGCCAGCGGTGAAGTCGCGGCCATGGCGGCCACGTTGGCTGGTGTGGATGTGCCGGCTGATGTGGCGACCAAGGGCGTCAAGAGCCTCATGAAAACCCTGACCGAAGGCGGGCCAGCGAAAGCCGGGGCTTTCAAGGATTTACAGCTTGATCTCGATCAACTGACTCAGGGCATGCAGACGGATCCTTCCGGGACTATCGAGAAGGTTTTGAGCACCCTGTCCCAGGTTGATCCAGCCAGGCAGAGCGATGTGGTTTCGCAGTTGTTCGGTGCCGAATCACTGGGCGCCATAACGCCGTTGCTGAAGAACCTCGATGACCTGAAAGCCAACTTCGGCAAGGTTGCAGAAGGCGCTAAATCCGCGGGCTCAATCGAGCAGGAGTTCGCCGACAACTCGCGCACTACTGCGGTTGCCATTCAGCTTATGCAAAACCGCATGGATCGGATTGGTACCAATATCGGCGGCATTTTCCTGCCCGCGATAAACGATGCAATCGCCGTCATCGGCCCGATGATTTCCATGGTCGCTGCATTGGCGGCCGAACACCCTGAGGTCATCAAGGGCGTTGTAGGTGCTGCGGTTGCCTTTGGCGTCTTGCAAGTGGCCGTGCTGGCCGCGACCAATGCGGCTCGTTTGTTCAGCATGGTCATCGGTTTGTCGCCGGTCGGAATCGCTGTACGCGCTATTGCCCTGGCTGCTGGATTCTTGATTGCCAACTGGTCCTCTGTCGCACCGTTTTTTGCGGCAGTCTGGGCTTCGATCCAGGGGGCGGCCAGTGCCGTCTGGGACGTACTGAAAACCATATTTTCCTGGTCGCCACTGGGCATGATCGTGGCGATATGGCAGCCCTTGACTGAGGTTTTCTCGGCGCTCTGGGATGTCATCAAAGCACTGTCCACACCGTTCTTTGACTTCCTGAGGTTGATGTTCTCCTGGACACCGCTGGGCATGGTTGTAGAGAACTGGCAACCGATCAGCGAATTCTTCGGTCTGGTATGGGAGGGGATCAAGGCTCCAGCGCTTGTATTCGCCGATGTTCTGAAAACGATGTTCGACTGGTCTCCCTTGGGGATCATCATCAAGCACTGGGAGCCGATCAGAAGCTGGTTCACTGGCCTGTGGGACGATGTGAAGTCGGGCATCAATTCGGCATTGAGCTTTTTCGGCTTTGGAGAAGAAGGGATTCTTAAAGGCACTACCCAAAAGCTCAATGAGTTTGCTGAAGGGCAAAGGCTGCGCAATGCAGGTCCTGGTGGCGGTACTGGCGCATTTGTGATGGCAGATGCCGTCAATACCAGCCAGTCGAATCAACAGCGTCTCAACACTGCGCTGGGCGTGCCATCGACCAGCGCACTGCTTGCTGCTCCAAACCTGCCTGAGCCCGGCAGCCTGCTTCTACAAGGGGCAGCCGCTAATCGACGTCTGGAAGGTGAACTCAACATCCGTTTTGACAATGCGCCTGCTGGCATGCGTCCGGGTGAAGTGCGGACCAACCAGCCCGGCTTGACGATCTCGCCAAGCGTTGGCTATCGAACAATCGGAGGAGCAGGATATGACGACATGGCGTGACAGACTGATGCCCGCTTCTTTCCGCGGCATTGGTTTCTTTATTGAAACGGACAGTGTCCCGGTTGGCCGCAAGGGGCAGCTTCACGAGTTTCCGCAACGCGACGAGCCTTATTTCGAGTCGCTGGGCAAGGAATCGCAAATTTATACGATGGAAGCTCTTCTGGTTGGCGAGGACTGTTTCGAGCGTCGTGACAGATTGCTGGAGGCTCTTGAAGCCAATGGGGCTGGCGAGCTTGTCCATCCGTGGCTTGGGCGCATGCAGGTGCAGGTTGGCGGTTGCATCTTGAAACACAGCCGGACTGAAGGTGGCGTAGTCAGGCTGTCGTTGAAGTTTTACCCGGATCAGCCGCTGCGCTTTCCGACTTCAACGGTCAATACCCGGCGACAACTCGTGCAAGCCTCCGACGGGCTGCTGGATTCGGCGCTCAAACGCTATCGGGCGGTCATGTCTGTAGTGGATGCAGCGCGCATCAATATTCAGGCGCTGCGCAGTGCTTTGTCGGGGATTTTTGCCGTGATTCAGCGGCAGTTTACCCCCTTCATGACGATCTACTCGGATGTGACCAGTCTGGTTCATTCGCTGGTCAATGCGCCACTTACATTGAGCACAATGTTCTCCAGTTTCTTTGCCAGCTTTGATGGGGATAGCAGTAGCAATACAGGCTCGGGTGCAAGCTTCAATGTGGGCACGGGTTCAGGTTCAGGCACGGGCGGGAATGGAGCAGGCACCGGGTCCGGGAGTGGAGTCGGCACAGGTTCGGGCAGTGGCACAGGTGCTGGAACAGGCACAAGTGCGAGTAGCAGCAGTTCGTCCGTCAATTACAGGGCGACGATTTCCGATGCCACGCAGCAGGCCGAGGCGATTGCCAGTATCAATCTGGTCAACCAGGGCGGCGGGCTCGATACCGGCTCCGCGGCCCAGGCAACGGCCAATCTGGTTCAGGACTCCTTGCTGGTCAAGGTTGCCAGGGTTGTGGCAAGCATGCCGGTTGCCACTGCTGCGGTGCCGATCATTGCCACGCCGTCACTGGAGCATCAAGTGGTGATGCCGGTCGATCGTGCTCAGGTTCCTGTCGCCGATGATGTGATCGAGCTGCGTGACACCCTCAGTTCGGCAATCTGGGAGGCTTCGCTGAAAGCTGATCCGGAGCATTACCTGGCGCTCAACACATTGCGTCAGGCATTGATCCGTCATCTGAACGCCGTGGCGGCTTCCGGGGTGCGTCTGGTTGACATCAAGGTCGCCGAGCCGTTGCCTGCGCTGGTACTGGCTTATCGTCGCTTCGGCGATGCGACACGCTCGGTCGAGGTCGTGCAGCGTAACCGTGTCCAGCATCCAGGCTTCTTGCCGCCAGGCACTTTGAAAGTCGCCCAGGAGTAGCCCCATGGATAAGGCAAATGCTGTCACCTTGACGGTGGATAACATGGATTATGGCGGCTGGAAAACCATCTCGATCTCTGCCGGTATCGAGCGTCAGGCCCGCAGTTTCACGGTGGGTATTACCTGGCAGTGGCCAGGGCAGAACTTCTCTCGACCGATCAGGCAAGGTGATAAATGCGAGGTTCGTATCGGGGGCGATTTGATCCTGACGGGTTGGGTCTTTGCGACGCCGATCAACTATGACGACAAGACGATCACCCTGAGTATCTCCGGGCGCTCTCTTACGGCAGATCTTGTTGATTGCTCCGCGGTCAACAAACCCGGTCAGTGGAAGGAACAAGGGGCGTTCAGCATCATCCAGGCGCTTGTGGCCCCCTACAAGGTGGGTGTGGTGAGTGAGATTGCTGAAACCGGCAAGATTCCCGATCACACCATCGTTCCTGCAGAAACGGTGTTCAAGTCCATCGACCGGATCCTGACGCGGTTTCGGATTTTCTCCACCGACGATGAGCAGGGGCGTCTGGTACTGGCCAAGCCTGGCAGCAAGGGACGGGCAGTGGATCGGCTGGAACTGGGGCAGAACATCCTTTCTGCGGCAGCGCCTCTCGATTTCTCCGGTACTTTTTCCGAGTACCGGGTGATCGGGCAACGCGCTGGCAATGATAAGACGTACGGCAAGCAATCCAGTGAAGTCTCGGCGCAGGCATTTGATCGCAGAGTCAATCGCAACCGAGTCCTGATCATCCATGAGTCGTCACCAGTGACTACCGAGCTTGCCCAGAGCCGTGCGAACTGGGAGCGCAGCAATCGCATGGGCAAGGCGCAGGTCACGACCTACAAGGTGCAAGGATGGCGGCAGACCAATGGCGATCTCTGGCGTCACAACACGCTGGTGCGAGTCGTGGACCGGGTGATCGGTGTCGATCAGGACATGTTGATCTCGCAGATCACTTACACGCTCGACGAAAAAGGAACAGTGACGACCCTGGTCGTCGGCCCACCTGAAATGTACGAAGCCGAACCCGACGATCCGCACAAGGCTGGCAAAAAGTAGAGAGCGGCAACGATGCGTGCCCTCCCCCGAAAAGGAAAAACCTAATGAGCATTCTCAATCGCATGCTGGCGCGGGGCACGGTTGTGCTCGCCAGGGCCACTAGCAAGATGCAGGCGCTGCAAATGCATCTGACCGCAGGTGAAATCAAGGACGATATGGAGCACTTCGAGCCTTATGGTTTCACCAGCAACCCTTTGCCTGGCGCCGAAGGCATTGCAGCGTTTATCGGCGGTGACCGGTCCCACGGGCTGCTGCTGGTTGTCGCGGATCGTCGCTATCGCCTCAAGGCTCTGGAGTCGGGTGAGGTGGCGATCTACACCGACGAGGGGGACAAGATTCACCTCAAGCGCGGCAAGGTCATCGACATCGAAACCAACACGTTGAACGTCAAGGCCACCGTGGCGGTGAACTTTGAAACGCCCCAGATCACCCAGACCGGAAAGATCGTTTCCCAAGGCGATCAGGTCGCGGGTGGCATCAGCCAGATCAGCCATACGCACAGCGGCGTTCAAGGCGGCAACGGCCAGAGCGGGCCACCCGTGGGAGGTGCCTGATGATTATCGCAGGCTCTCTTGAAGCTTCGTTGTTGCGCTCGGTCATCATCAGCCTGTTCACCTGGCGTCGAGCCGGGCCGGATGACCAGGCCGGTGATGACGAGCGTTATGGCTGGTGGGGCGATACCTATCCGGCAGTGACGGATGATCGTATCGGCTCGCGCCTGTGGCTGTTGCGGCGGGTGAAACTCACTGCGCAGACGCAACGGGATGCCGAATTCTACGCTCGCGAAGCGCTTCTCTGGCTGATCGAAGACGGGCATGTGCAGGACATCGAAATCCTCACCGAGCGCGTTCAGAACAATCGCTTGAATCTCGGCGTCGTGCTGGTCGTCTCGAACGGCCAGAGCGTGCGCTTCAATCCATCCGAACAGTGGCAGGTGATCTATGCCGTTTGAAACTCCTACATTGCCTGCGCTGATCAGCCGTACGCAGGTCGACCTGGCTGATGAAGCGCTTCGGCAATCCGATGCCCGGGTGTTGTCCCGCGCCCACAGCGGTGCTGCCTATGGGCTCTATGGCTATCAGCGCTGGATCGCCGACCAGATCCTGCCTGACACGGCCGATGACGAAACCCTGGAGCGTCAAGCCATCCTCAGGCTCCGACAACCCCGTAATGCTGCGCAACCGGCCAGCGGCTCGGTGCGCTTCACGGCTGCTGCGGGTGCAGTGCTGGATGCCGACACTGTGCTGCAGTTCAGCGATGGTCGAACCTATCGGGTCACCCAAGGTGTAACCACCGTGGCGGGCAATAACGTGACCACGGTCGAAGCCGTGGATGCAGGCATTCTGGGGAACGCCGATGCCGGGCTGGTCATGACCGCCGTGCAGCCCATTGAAGGGATCGACAGTAGCTTCACTGTGCTGGCTGACGGCCTGACCGGCGGTGTTGCCCAGGAAAGTATCGAGTCATTGCGTGCTCGGGTGGTTCGCTCATATCGAGTGATTCCCCACGGAGGCAATCAGGATGACTACGTCACCTGGGCGCTGGAAGTGGCGGGCGTGACCCGTGCCTGGTGTGTGCGCCGTTATATGGGGCCTGGCACCGTGGCGGTTTTCATCATGCGCGACAATGACGCCACCCCGGTTCCCGACGACGAACAGCTTGCGCAGGTAGCGGCTTACATCGAACCGCTACGTCCGGTCACGGCTGAGCTGTATGTGTTGGCACCGGTACAGAAACCGGTCGTCTACACGATCAGGCTCACGCCGGATACCTCTGCCGTACGTGCCGCTGTTCAGGCGCAACTGATGGATCTTCATAACCGTGAGGCTGGGCTTGGCGAGACGCTGCTGTTGACCCATATCGCCGAGTCTATAAGCGGCGCGACGGGGGAAACGGATCATGTATTGACGTCCCCTGTCGCCAATGTGGAAGCCGCTTCCAATGAGCTGCTGACATTCGGGGGGATTCTATGGGCGTCCTGAGAACTGCCAGTCAGTATGCCGAGCAACTTCAGGCTCTGCTGCCATCGGGGCCAGCCTGGGACCCTGAGAGGGTTCCCGAGTTGCAACAGGTGATCACGGGGTTATCCCATGAGTTTGCCCGTATCGATGGCCGGGCCTTCAACCTGCTCAACGAGATGGACCCCGCGGGTATCAGTGAACTGGTTTCGGACTGGGAGCGGGTCATGAACCTGCCCGATCCATGTCTGGGCCTGAGCCCCTTGTTCGAGGATCGGCGTCTGTCGGTGCGACAACGGCTGCTAGCCGTAGGAGGGCAGAACCCTGCGTTCTACGTCGACATTGCCATCAGCCAGGGCTATCCCAACGCCACCGTCACTGAATATCGAGCGCCCCGTATGGGGCGTTCTTGTTTCGGCAAGGCGCATTTCGGGACCTGGAATGCGCAGTTCATGTGGGTGTTGAACACAGGTGGCCGCAAGCGACTGGGTCGCCGCTTTGGTGCGAGCTATTGGGGCGAACGCTTCGGCGTGAACCCGGGCACTGCTATCGAATGTCTGATCCGCCGGGCAGCGCCGGCCCATACCGCTGAATTCATTAATTTCAACTGAGGAGTAATAACGTGGACTATCCAAAAAGTGTCCCCAGCGTCGGGCTGGTGAATGGAAAGTTTGTTGATGAAAATACTGTTTCCGGCGCGCCGGGATCTCTGATTTCCGCCAGTTGGGGGAACGCAGTAACCGATGAATTGCTAGCTGTTATCCGGGCTGCCCAGATCGATCCGAAAGAGGAGGATGTGGATCAGTTGCTGGAGGCTATTCGTTATATCGTTCAGAACGATGCGTATACCAAGAATCGCGTTTACAGCAAGGAAGAAATGGATGCCTTGTTGAAAAGTAACAACGTGGTTCCTGTCGGAATGATGGTGCCGTTTCCAAAGGCAGCTATTCCGCCTGGGTATCTTGAAGTCGATGGTAGCCTGCAGAGTATTGCTGCTTATCCTGATCTGGCTGCTTATCTGGGCACTAGCTACAACAAGGCAGGTGATCCTGCGGGTTACTTCCGTCTTCCTGAATCGCGTGGTGAGTTTCTGCGTGGATGGGATCATGGGCGGGGTGTGGATGCAAATCGGGCCTTAGGCAGTTCTCAGCTTGACGCCTTACAGAATATCACTGCCGTTCTTGGTCTTCGTGGCGGTACCTCAGCAGGTACTGGGGCTCTGGGGGGAGCTAGCGGAGCGATGTCTGTCTCATTCGGTTGGGGGGGAGAGGCTAATACGATCACTCGTGATGCTAATACTTCAGCTCGAAGCGACACTATTTTCTTTGACGCTTCAACGGTAGCAAGGACATCTACTGAAACACGTCCACGCAACCTGGCAGTCATGTGGTGCATCAAAGCCTGGAATGCGCCGACCAATCAGGGAAATATCGATATCGCTGCACTAAAGGCGCTTGCGGTACAGGCCACGGAAATCAATTGGGGATTGGGCAGGATCGCGACTCAGGCCGAGGTGAATGCCGGTGTGGATGACGCCCCAGTTGTAACTCCAAAAAAGCTGCGTTTCGGCTTCGCAATGAGCTTCACACCTGCAAGTGGTTATGTCTTGTTTCCGACTTGGCTGGGCGGTTTGCTGATCCAGTATGGCCGGGCGACTTTGGCTCCCGATACCTTTTCTACGCTGACTTGGCCTCTGGCCTGGCCGGATGCATGTTATGGCATTGCCGGTGCTGTGCATTCATCTCTTGAGCGCGTTGATGATGACATTACCCCGCAATATCGGAACCTCACTAAAACCAGCGTTATTCTTGATCGACAAGATAATGGTTTGGTTTTTACAACTCTTCGGGACGTCTTCGTTATAGGTATAGGAAAATAATCATGGCTATTTTTTATTGCGCTGAAACTGGCGGGTTCTATCTGTCAGGCATGCAGCCAGTCGGTAAGGACTGCAAAGAAATTACTGATGCGCAGCATGTTGAGCTCCGGGCAGCGAATGCGGCTGGAAAGATTATTGCTGCTGATGCCGACGGATTTCCTGTGGCAGTTAATCCCCCTGGTTTGACTGCCGAACAACTGGCGAACAAAGAGCGTGCGTGGCGGGATCAGGTGCTTTCGGCTGCATCTGGTGTAAGAGATCGTCACAGGGATCAACTGGAGTTGAATCTGTCGACGACTCTGGAGGCGGAGCAATTCACCGCGCTTCTGGTTTATATCCAGTCCTTGCGCGATTGGCCGCAGACTCAGGAGTTTCCCGATATTCTATTCCGCCCAACCGCCCCGACCTGGCTCGAAACCAACTGAACGCCCCGCACTGACGGGGCGTTTTCTTTAGTGTCTCTGGCATGGCTATCCCTCATGGTCAAACTTCTGCGCAGTTTCCATATGCGCTTGGTTGTGAGGGGCGTCTTGCTATGCCATCAAAGGATGGTTGATGGAGGTTACATGCCCATAACTCAACAACAGCTCCAGCAAATCCTCCCCAACGCAGGCTCTAAAGCCGGCGTTTTCATTTCCGCGCTCAATGCCGCCATGACCCGGTACAGCATCCTCACCCGGTTGCAGGTATCGGCTTTCATCGCACAGATCGGTCACGAATCCGGCCAGTTGCGGTATGTCCGTGAGCTGGGAAGTGACGATTACCTGAAGCGGTACGACACGGGGCAACTGGCGTTGCGCCTGGGTAATACGCCTGAAGACGATGATGATGGTCAGTTCTATCGTGGACGGGGGCTTATTCAGGTGACGGGCCGGGCGAACTATGTCGCCTGTGGTGAGGCGCTGGGGCTGGATCTGCTCAATCGCCCCGAGTTGCTCGAGCAACCGGAGCATGCCGCCATGTCCGCTGCCTGGTTCTGGGATCGGGCAAGGCTGAATGCTTTGGCTGACAAGGGGGATTTCCTGTTGATCACCAGGCGCATCAATGGCGGCACCCATGGTCTTGCGGATCGCGAAGCCTTGTATCAGCGCGCTTTGAAGGTGCTGTCATGACGACTCTGGATCTCCGCTCTGTGGTCCTGGCGATGTTGTGTGGCCTGGGGCTTGGCTTTTGGACTGCGTGGCAATGGCAGGCGCACAGTTACGGTCGGCAATTGGCCGAACAGGCCGGGATTCATCTGCGTGAACGCGAGCTTGCTTCCAGGGCGGTCATCGCCTGGCAGGAAGCTCAGCAGAAACTGCGGCGGGACATGGAGGCCCGCCTGCAAACCAACGATGCAACTCACTACAAGGAATTGAGCGATGCACAGAAACTTCAGGCTCAGTTGCGTAGTCGCCTGGCTACCTCTGATTTGCGGTTGTCAGTCCTCCTCGCCGCTCCCGCCAGTGGCGCTGGAAAGTCAGCCGTTGCCTCCTCCGGCAGCCTGGTTCATGGAGCCACGAGAGCCGAACTTGACCCAACGGCTGCTCAACGAGTTGTCGCCATCACCGATGACGGAGACCAGGGATTGATTGCGCTCAAGGCCTGTCAGGCCTATGTCCGCGAGATAGCCCGTTGATTTTCCTCTCGCCTTCCCAATGTGAGAGCACCGCAGCCGTGGGAGGCGGCTTGCCGGCGACAGGGCCGGTGAAGTCAAAGCATTTTTAGCGACTTCACACAGTTCTCGCCGGCAAGACACTTCCCGCTTCACAGCGTTCCCACCTCCGCGCAAGCGGCACACTCCCTTCCGTCCCCGCAGACACTGATCTGCCCCGCTAAAAGTCATCTGATCGGATACATGACCTGCTTTCCCCGGCACAATCATATTGCGCCGTGTGATTCGGTAAGTTAATGTCCCGAAACGTATAGATGAGACTCCTCCCGTGACGATTGTCAGCAAACTCTTGATGCGCGTTATCAAGGCCCACGCCCGTTGGCGTTGGCGCGCCTGACTATTTCTTTTCCGGCCAGCCCGGACCTGTACCTATATGCCTCCAACCCTTTGATGTATGCCGTCAGGTCATGTGTTTCGCTATGACCAGCGGTGAATACGCAAGCGGGTCCGAATTCGGAAGGCGTGAATAAAGTCAGTAAATTCAAAAGGTTGATAGCAACATGCTGCTGATGATCGATAACTACGACTCCTTTACCTATAACGTCGTGCAGTACCTCGGTGAACTGGGTGCCGACGTTAAAGTGATTCGTAACGATGAGCTGACCATTGCTCAGATCGAAGCCTTGAACCCGGAGCGCATTGTCGTCTCGCCAGGCCCTTGTACTCCCAACGAAGCCGGCGTCTCGCTTGAGGTGATTACTCACTTCGCGGGCAAACTGCCGATTCTGGGTGTTTGCCTGGGGCATCAGTCCATTGGTCAGGCGTTTGGTGGTGATGTGGTGCGCGCCCGTCAGGTCATGCACGGCAAGACCAGCCCTGTCGTCCATGAAGACAAGGGCGTGTTCAATGGCCTGAACCACCCTCTGGTCGTGACTCGTTACCATTCACTGGTAGTCAAGCTCGATACATTGCCTGATTGTCTGGAAGTCACCGCCTGGACCGCGCTTGAAGACGGTTCGGTTGACGAGATCATGGGGCTGCGCCACAAGACACTGAATATTGAAGGGGTGCAATTCCACCCCGAGTCGATCCTGACAGAGCAGGGGCATGAGCTGTTCGCCAACTTCCTCAAGCAGACCGGCGGCAGTCGTCAGGAGGACTTTTCATGAGTACGCCAATGAATATCAAGACCGCGCTTAACCGCGTCGTCAATCATCTGGACCTGAACACTGACGAGATGCGCGATGTCATGCGTGAAATCATGACAGGCCAATGCACGGAAGCGCAGATAGGCGCCTTCCTGATGGGCATGCGGATGAAAAGCGAAAGCATCGATGAAATCGTCGGTGCCGTCTCGGTCATGCGCGAGCTGGCAAACAAGGTTGAGCTTCAGTCCCTGGACAAGGTCGTGGATATCGTCGGAACGGGGGGCGATGGTGCAAACATCTTCAACGTCTCCACAGCCTCGGCATTCGTGATTTCGGCTGCGGGCTGTACGGTCGCCAAACACGGTAACCGTGCCGTTTCAGGCAAGAGCGGCAGTGCCGATCTGCTGGAAGCCGCGGGTGTGTATCTGAATCTCGATCCGGTTCAGGTCGCACGTTGCATCGACAGCGTGGGTATCGGCTTCATGTTTGCCCAGTCGCATCACAGCGCCATGAAGTATGCGGCCGGCCCCCGGCGCGATCTTGGGCTGCGCACCCTGTTCAATATGCTCGGCCCGCTTACGAATCCGGCTGGCGTTCGCCATCAGGTGGTGGGTGTGTTCAACCAGGCGTTGTGCCGCCCCTTGGCTGAAGTCCTGTCCCGCCTGGGCAGCAAACATGTGCTGGTGGTGCATTCCCAGGACGGTCTGGACGAGTTCAGTCTCGCGGCACCGACCTTTGTCGCTGAACTGAAGAACGGCGAAATCACCGAGTACTCTGTACAACCCGAAGACCTGGGCATCAAAAGCCAGAGCCTGTATGGCCTGGCTGTCGAAAGTCCGGCAGCCTCGCTTGAGCTGATTCGTGACGCCCTGGGCCGTCGCAAAACCGAAAGTGGGCAGAAGGCCTCGGAAATGATCGTGCTCAATGCCGGTGCGGCGCTCTATGCTGCTGATCATGCCTCCAGCCTTAAAGAAGGCGTAGAACTGGCACACGATTCCCTGCATACCGGCCTTGCCCGGGAAAAGCTGGATGAACTGGGTGCTTTCACGGCGGTATTCAAGCAGGAGAATGAAGGATGAGTGTGCCAACCGTACTGGAAAAAATTCTCGCCCGTAAAGCCGAGGAAGTGGCTGCTCGTCGTGCCATTGTGACTCTGGCAGAGCTGGAGCGGCAGGCGGCGGTGGCCGATGCTCCTCGTGGTTTTGCTACTGCCTTGATCGAACAGGCCAGAAGCAAGCATCCGGCGGTTATCGCCGAGATCAAGAAGGCCTCGCCGAGCAAAGGCGTGATCCGGGAAGACTTCCAGCCTGCCGAAATCGCCAGAAGCTATCAGGCCGGCGGTGCGACCTGCCTGTCGGTTTTGACCGATATCGATTTCTTCCAGGGCGCCGATGCCTATCTGCAGGAAGCCCGTGCAGCCTGCAAGCTGCCGGTGATCCGCAAGGACTTCATGATCGACCCGTATCAGGTGATCGAAGCCCGTGCTCTGGGCGCCGATTGCATCCTGTTGATCGTGGCGGCGCTGGATGACGTGAAAATGGCCGAGCTGGCGGCGGTTGCCAAAGGTGTCGGTCTGGACGTACTGGTTGAAGTTCATGATGGCGATGAGCTGGAGCGAGCGCTCAAGACGCTCGATACGCCGCTGGTCGGCGTGAACAACCGCAACCTGCATACTTTCGAGGTGAGCCTGGAAACCACGCTGGATCTGCTGCCGCGTATTCCTCGTGATCGACTGGTCATTACCGAGAGCGGCATCCTCAACCGGGCTGACGTTGAGCTGATGGAAATCAGCGATGTGTATTCATTCCTGGTGGGTGAGGCCTTCATGCGTGCCGAGCAGCCTGGAGCCGAGTTGCAGCGCTTGTTCTTCCCGGAGCGTGGCGTACCTGTCAGTGGTTCGGCTCTTGATTGAGCCGTAGATCATGTCGGTAGTCGACATCTGCATCGAAAAAGGCCTGCAGGCCGAGCAGGACCTGCTGGCGTCGGTGTGCGCCGGGGACTCGGATCATGGGCTGCTGTTCTGGCGCCCCACTGATCAGGCGCTGGTCATGCCACGCCGGATGAGTCGCCTGCCCGGCTTTACCGAGGCCAGTGAAACCCTTGCAGACAGCGGATGGCCTGTCCTGTTGCGCGAAACAGGCGGTGAGCCGGTGCCGCAATCCGCTGCGACCGTGAACATTGCCCTGGTCTACGCCCAACCGAGCAAGGATGCCGATCGGGACCGAATAGAAATCGCCTACCGGCGTTTGTGTCAGCCGATTCTGGATCTGTTGACTGAGCTGGGAGGTCAGGCCTCGTTGGGTGAGGTGGACGGCGCATTCTGTGACGGGCGCTTCAACGTCAACCTCGATGGACGCAAGATGGTCGGTACAGCCCAGCGCTGGCGTCAAAGCCAGGGTGGAACACGACCTGTGGTGCTGGCCCATGGCGCCTTGCTGCTGAATGACGAACGCCAGCAGATGGTGGCCGCCGTCAACCGTTTCAATGAGCTATGTGAGCTTGAGGCGCGGGTACGTGCCCAAAGTCATATTGCGCTGTATGAGGCCTTTCCCGAGGGCGACTTCAATGTTCTTGAGCGCCTGAGTCAGTCTTACCGGCAACTGCTGGCCGGGCTCTGAGCTGCACTGGGGTCAGCGGGTTCCGAACACCACCATGGTCTTGCCTTTGACGTCGACCAGTTGTTGTTCTTCCAGAGCCTTGAGCACGCGCCCGACCATTTCTCTCGAACAGCCAACGATACGCCCGATTTCCTGGCGGGTGACCTTGATCTGCATGCCATCGGGATGAGTCATGGCATCCGGTTGCCGGCACAGATCCAGCAATGTGCGGGCCACTCGGCCGGTCACGTCGAGGAAAGCCAGGTCGCCTACCTTGCGCGTCGTATTACGCAGACGATCAGCCATCTGGGCGCCAAGGGCATAGAGTATTTCTGGCTCCTGATGCGTCAGTTCGCGGAACTTGCAGTAAGAGATCTCGGCCACTTCACACTCGGTCTTGGCGCGAACCCACGCACTGCGTACGGTTTCATGGCCGGCCTGCTCGAAGAGTCCCAGTTCGCCGAAGAAATCCCCACTGTTGAGGTACGCGACGATCATCTCCCTGCCTTCCTCGTCCTCAATCAGGATCGTCACCGAGCCTTTGAGGATGATGAACAACGACTCGGATTTCTCGCCAGCGCAGATGATATTGCTCTTGGCGGCACAGCGACGACGTTGGGCATAGGGGAGAAGCTTTTCGAGACTCTTTATTTTTGGTGTCAAGGTGATTGCGACCATGCGTGTATTCCGAAAAAAGACTCTTCGCCAAGTGGCACTTTTATAGGTATCGGCTGCACTGGCATTCTCGCCAGCTTTTCGACGAGGGTTTAAGGTCATTTAAGACTTTTCCTACATATTGTCCGTAAAAAGCATTTTTAGAGGCACTTCCAGTGAAATCATGGGCCTGTGCTAAGCTGGCTACCCTTTTTTTAGCAGTGGAGTCTGGCGATGAAGGCACGCATCCAATGGGCTGGCGAAGCCATGTTCCTCGGCGAGTCCGGTAGCGGTCATGTAGTGGTAATGGACGGCCCGCCTGAAAGCGGCGGTCGCAATCTGGGTGTACGCCCGATGGAGATGGTGCTTATCGGTCTGGGCGGTTGCAGCAACTTCGATGTCGTCAGCATTCTCAAGAAGTCCCGTCAGCCTGTCGAAAGCTGTGAAGCCTTTCTTGAGGCCGAGCGTGCAAGCGAGGATCCCAAGGTTTTCACCAGGATCCATCTGCACTTTGTCGTCAAGGGGCGCGGCCTGAAAGAGGCCCAGGTCAAGCGTGCCATCGAGCTGTCGGCCGAGAAGTATTGTTCAGCGTCGATCATGCTGGGCAATGCCGGTGTAGAGATCACCCACGATTATGAAATTGTCGAGCTGGGCTGATACAGACATCCAACGATCATAAAAACGGCGCACACTCTGGCAGACGGCTTCCGACGTCTGCATAATGCGCGACTTTTTCAGGCGCGGCATGCATTGGTTTTCTGCTGCTGCGCCAGAACAGACAACCAAAATCGCCAACGCGAAGAGGTGTTAACCGTCCTACGCAGCTGAGTGCGTCTCATCTGACGGGCATGCTTGATCACGCGGCTGGCGCCGCACATATATAGAGAGTTTTTAACGGTGAAAAGCAAACTCAAGCTCCACGGGTTCAATAACCTGACAAAGACCTTGAGCTTCAATATCTATGACATCTGCTATGCGGAAACCCCGCAAGACCAGCAGGCCTACGTCGAGTACATCAACAGTGTGTACGACGCAGAACGCCTGACGCGGATTCTGACGGATGTTGTCGATATCATTGGTGCCAATATCCTGAACATCGCTCGTCAGGATTACGATCCGCAGGGCGCCAGTGTGACCATTCTGATCTCCGAGCAACCGGTAACACCTACCGAAAGCCAGATCGAAGAGTCGCCAGGTCCACTGCCGGAAACCATTCTGGCCCACCTGGACAAGAGCCACATTACGGTTCACACCTATCCGGAAATTCACCCGGTCGATGGGATCGCGACTTTCCGCGTGGACATCGATGTGTCGACCTGTGGCGTGATTTCACCGCTCAAAGCGCTGAACTACCTGATTCACAAGTTCGAGTCCGACATCGTGACGGTCGACTATCGCGTTCGTGGCTTCACACGTGATGTCGAAGGCAAGAAACACTTTATCGATCACGAGATCAACTCGATCCAGAACTACCTCTCCGAAGACACCCGCAACGGTTACCAGATGACCGATGTGAACGTGTATCAGGAGAACCTGTTCCACACCAAAATGCTGCTCAAGGAGTTTGAACTGGATAACTACCTGTTCGGCGACGCGACCAGCAACCTGTCTGCCGAGCAGCGCGAGCAGGTCACCGCCAAGGTGAAGCATGAAATGCTGGAAATCTTCTACGGCCGTAACGTGGCTGTCTGATTTCAGTGCAAACAGAAAAGGCGCCGATCAAGGCGCCTTTTTCATGTGTGGCAGAATGTCAGATCCGATACGTACTCTTGGTCATGACTTTGGCCAGGATGCTCATGCCGAACTTGACCGGGGCAGGGAAGCGAAAGCCGCCAGCGTCCAGCGCGGTTTCAGCGTGCTGTTCTTCGTCTATGCGCATCTGCTCCAGAATCGCCCGGGACTTTCCGTCCTCGGCGGGTATCTGCTCCAGATGTTCGTTCAGATGTTTGCAGACCTGATCTTCAGTCGCTGCCACAAATCCCAGGCTGACTTTATCGCTGATCAAGCCGGCAGCCGCACCGATTCCGAAGGACAAGCCATAGAACAGGGGATTGAGCACGCTGGTGTGGCTACCCAATTGATGAATACGCTGTTCACACCAGACCAGATGATCGATTTCCTCTTCAGCAGCGTGCTCCATGGCTTTGCGCACCTTGGGCAGCCTGGCGGTCAAGGCCTGGCCTTGGTACAGCGCCTGTGCGCAGACCTCACCGGTATGGTTGATGCGCATCAAGCCGGCTACATGCCGAGTGTCGACATCGTTCATTTTGTGTTCGGGGCGCAGAATGGCAGGTGAAGGCCGATGAGAATGTCCGCTTGAGGGCAGCAATGTGCGCATTGCGCTGTCGGCCTGCAGCAGAAGACGATCAAGGGGGGAGTAGTGACGTTCGGTAGCCATGGGCACCTCCGGATAGGTCCATGCTGGCCAGTTTACCCCAATCAGAGCCTTCAGGCTTGAGCTGGATCATCCTGCCAGGGCCGCTCAAGGGCATCGACAGGATGCAAGTTATTGAAAAACAGGCTCAGCCCGGCGGCCAGTTCATCTGACGCTGACCCAGAACATGCATGTGAATGTGATAAACGGTCTGTCCACCGAGTTCATTGCAGTTCATGACAACGCGAAAACCTTCTTCGCAACCCAGTTCTTTTGCCAGCCGTTGCGCCGTGAAAAGGATATGGCCTGCCAGGCCTTTGTCTTCTTCGGTCAGGTCATTGAGGGTGCGAATGGGTTTTTTCGGGATGACCAGAAAATGCACGGGTGCCTGAGGGGCGATGTCGTGGAAGGCCAGTACCTGATCGTCTTCGTAGATGATCCTGGCCGGTATTTCCCGGTTGATGATCTTGGTAAACAAAGTATCCACAGCCGTTTGCTCCTTTTGGGTGGATGGGGCATGGCCGGTCAAAAGCCCTGCGCCAATGAAGTCGAGTTTACTGGGCGATAACGTTTTGTCACTCAGCGTGGGCAGCAGGCCTTGTTGATCAAGCCGCTGATTTGACGAACCAGCCAGCGCGACCCCAACCGCGGGCTGAATGCCCATAACCTGTTACGCAGCCTGGGGATGATAACAGCCTTGTTTTTTGCCAGCGCGCGTACGGTATACAGTGCCACCTCTTCGGGGGTCATCATCTTCTTGTCGTTCACGTTGATCTGAGCCGTGCGAAAGAAGGGAGTACGAGTCGGGCCAGGGCAAAGCACCGACACTTTTACCCCGTTTTTCTTCACCTCTTCGCGTAATCCTTCGGAAAAGTGCAGCACGTAAGCCTTGCTCGCGTAATAGGTGCTCATCCATGGTCCGGGCTGGAAAGCTGCCACCGAGGCCACGTTGAGAATCTGCCCACCGCCTTGCAGCGCCATCAAGTTGCCAACGGTATGACACAGGCGAGTCAGGGCCAGGATATTCAGGTCTATCAGGTCCTGCTCGGCAGCCCACTCCTGGGCCAGAAACGGACCGCAAGTTCCGATGCCCGCACTATTGACCAGTAGATCGATCTGATGGGCGCCATCCTCCAGCTCCAGCAGGAAGCCTGAAAGACGCAGCGGCTCACCCAGATCGCACGCACGAAACAGCACCTCGACGCCAAAGCGCTGGGTCAGTTCGATGGCAATACTTTCCAGGCGATCGCGATGGCGGGCGACCAGCAGCAGATTGTGCCCGCGACGTGCCAGAGCTTCGGCCATGGCCAGGCCGATACCGCTGGAAGCGCCTGTGATCAGGGCGTAACGGGTCATGCATTTCTCCATTGAACGTATTGCAACCGACATTTTTGGTGTCGGGTCATGAGCAACGTATTACGTAGTGTCTGCTTTAAATCAAAGCTTTTGTCCGGGGACTGACGGGGCAGGCAGGGCCTCATCGCTGTCGGAGTCATCATCATAAGGCAGGGATTGTTCATATTCGCTGGCTGTGGTCTCGAGTTCATTCTTCACGGCATCGAGACCATTGTTGAGCATGATTGTGATGAACAGCGCGATAAAGGCAATCCACAGGCACGCCAGTACTTTTACGGCATTCGAGTTCGGTGGTGGCGCAGGGCCATATTTGTTGGGGCCTTTTGTGCCCGGTATGAGCACCATCACGAATGGAAAGATACCGCTAATTACGGGCACGAGGTTTAGCAGCAAGAGCCAGCCCGACCAACCCGCATCGTGCAGACGCTGTACGCCCATCTGCACACTGAGGATGACGAATGCGGCGAAGGCTACAGTGCTCAAGAGCCCGCCGCCAATCAATGAAACGCTCATGAGTGAGATGCAGACACCTATTGTCGCAAGGCCCGCGACTATCAATACCAGGCTCCAGGCCAGATAGCGCAAGCGCCCGATACGGCCTTCGATGCTGAATACCTTGAGCGTCGAGTGCTCGGGCAGCTCAGGAGTGACGGGTGCTTTGGGGGGCGCGTAGGGCGAGGTTGCCGGGGAGGGTTCTACGGGAGCGCGATAGGGTTTTGGCTCATCAACTTCATCCAGGCTCAGGCTGATTGCCGGGTCGGGCTCTATGCGGGCCTCGACGCCTGCATCGTTGAGCGCCTGGATATACCTCTGGGCATCTGCTTGAGACAGCCCGCGCTTGAGGGATACAGGCGTGCCGTTGAACAGCCTCTCGACGGCCGAGGTTTCACTCTTGAACAATTGGGCCAGGTTGAGTTTTGCAGTTTCCAGCTCAACGCCATTACGCAACTGCCCTTCAAACATGATCTTGAAGTGGGTATCGGCCATCAAGGGCTTCCTTGTCTCGGTATCAGGGTGTAGCGCGGGCAGCCACTACAGGCATGGCCGCCCGGTATTGATCAGAACGGTTTGACGACGACCAGAATGACGACAGCCAGCAGTATCACTACAGGGACTTCATTGAACCAGCGATAAAACACATGGCTGCGGCCATTCTCGCCACGGGCGAAGCGTTTTACCTGTGCGCCGCACATGTGGTGGTAGCCGATGAGCAGGAAAACCAGCGTCAGCTTCGCATGCATCCAGCCCTGGCTGAAATACCCGGACGGACTGAAACTGATCAGCCAGCCGCCGAAAATCAGCGTGGCGATCATGGCAGGCCCCATGATGCCTCGGTACAGCTTGCGCTCCATCACGCTGAAGCGTTCCTTGCTGACGGTGTCCTCGCTCATTGAGTGGTAGACGAACAGCCTCGGCAGATAGAACAGGCCTGCAAACCAGCAGACCATCGATACGATGTGAAGCGCTTTGATCCATAAGAAGAGCATTTTTTAGTTATCCCCAGGTTCACGGTGGGCAAATAGTAGTGGGTTGCGTGTCCATACGTCACGTTGTCGGTTGTCGCAGAGGCGATAGGCCCATATCATCGACGGCTTTCCAGTTGTTTCGTTGAGGGCAGGTTATGGTCAAGGTCGGTATCGTCGGCGGCACGGGTTACACCGGGGTCGAGCTGCTGCGTCTGTTGGCACAGCATCCGCAAGCAGAAGTGGTCGTTATTACCTCTCGCTCGGAGGCCGGACTTGCCGTAGCCGACATGTACCCGAACCTGCGAGGCCATTACGACGGCCTGGCTTTCAGCGCTCCGGACGTCAAGACTCTTGGCGCATGTGACGTTGTGTTCTTCGCCACGCCTCACGGTGTTGCCCACGCTCTGGCGGGTGAACTGCTGGCAGCCGGCACAAAGGTTATCGACCTCTCGGCAGACTTCCGTCTGCAAGACCCGGTCGAGTGGGCCAAATGGTACGGTCAGCCACATGGCGCGCCTGAACTGCTGAAGGATGCCGTATACGGTTTGCCTGAGGTCAATCGCGAGCAGATCAAGAATGCACGCCTGATTGCTGTGCCGGGCTGCTATCCGACCGCAACTCAGCTGGGTTTCCTGCCTTTGCTGGAAGCGGGCCTTGCGGATAACTCCCGCCTGATTGCCGACTGCAAGTCGGGTGTCAGTGGCGCCGGTCGCGGTCTGAGCCTTGGCTCGCTGTACTCGGAGGCCAACGAAAGCTTCAAGGCTTATGCCGTCAAAGGCCATCGCCATCTGCCGGAAATCAGCCAGGGTCTGCGTCGCGCCGCAGGCGGCGATGTGGGGCTGACGTTTGTGCCGCACCTGACGCCGATGATCCGCGGCATTCACTCCACGCTGTATGCAACCGTTGCCGACAAGTCGGTGGACTTACAGGCGCTGTTCGAGAAGCGTTACGCCGATGAGCCTTTCGTCGATGTCATGCCAGCAGGCAGCCACCCCGAAACGCGCAGTGTGCGTGGTGCAAACGTCTGCCGCATTGCCGTTCACCGTCCACAGGGCGGTGATCTGGTTGTCGTGCTGTCGGTCATCGACAACCTGGTCAAGGGCGCATCGGGCCAGGCGGTACAGAACCTGAACATCCTGTTCGGTCTGGACGAGCGTGCAGGTCTGTCGCACGCAGGAATGATGCCTTGAGCTACAAGCTACAAGCTACAAGCTACAAGCTACAAGCTACAAGCTACAAGCTACAAGCACTTGCGGCTTGTAGCTTGACCGCTTGCTACTGCTCTTCACTTCAATAGTTGACCAGTTTTCTAGGAGAAGCGGATAATGCCCGTCATTACGCATTATGACGGCTTAACGCCGGGAGATATCTGACATGAGCGTCGAATCCTTTACTCCTACAGCTCTGGAGTTCACCCCAGGAGCCGCGCACAAGGTGAAAACCCTGGTCGATGAAGAGGGCAATGATCGCCTGAAACTGCGCGTTTTCGTGACGGGCGGTGGTTGTTCCGGTTTTCAGTATGGCTTCACCTTCGATGAAGATGTTGCGGATGACGATACCGTCGTCGAGCGTGAAGGCGTTAGCCTGGTTGTCGATCCAATGAGCTTCCAGTATCTGGCTGGTGCTGAAGTGGACTATCAGGAAGGTCTGGAAGGCTCGCGTTTCGTGATCAAGAATCCGAACGCCTCTACCACTTGTGGTTGTGGTTCTTCGTTCTCGATCTGATCCGTGTATCGCTTCATATGAAAACGCCGCGCATATGCGCGGCGTTTTTCATTCTGCCATCCCGTCAGGCGGGATAGATGGCGCCCAGTACCCGCAGCCCTCTGGCTCCGGTTACCGTTGGCCGGTTGGCCGGTACGCTTTCCAGGCAGCAATGCGCCAGCCAGGCAAACGCCATGGCTTCGACCCAGTCAGGATCAACACCGAATTTTGCGGTGCTGCTGACTTTCGTCTCCGGCAACAGCGCTGCCAGTCGGTTCATCAGCGCCACGTTATGGGCACCGCCGCCACACACCAGAAGCTCGCTGGTACTGGATTGTGCCGATTGCAACGACTCGGTGATGGTCAGTGCGGTCAGCTCAAGCAGTGTCGCCTGTACGTTTTCCGGCGCAATGCTCGGCAACTGGAACAGGTGATGATGCAGCCAGCCGAGGTTGAAGACTTCACGACCAGTGCTCTTCGGACCTTTGGTCAGGAAGAACTGATCGCTCAGCAGGCCTTTTAGCAGTGCAGGCTCGACCTGACCGCTGGCGGCCCATGCGCCATCTTTATCGAAGCTCTGGTTACGCTGCGACTGTATCCAGGCATCCAGCAACACGTTGCCTGGCCCGCAATCGAAACCAGAAACCGGGCGATCTGACTCAATGATGCTCAGGTTGCTGAAACCGCCGATGTTCAGCACGGCGCGGCGATCTTTATTGTCGTCGAACAATGCTTCATGGAAGGCGGGAACCAATGGCGCGCCCTGACCACCAGCAGCGATATCACGACGGCGGAAGTCACTGACCACGGTAATTTCAGTCAGCTCGGCAAGTAGAGCAGGGTTACCGATCTGAATGCTGAAGCCGCGTCCCGGTTCATGACGAATGGTCTGGCCATGGCTGCCGATAGCGCGTATCTGGCCGGCAACCATGTTCTGCTCTTCCAGCAGGGTCGCGACGCCTTGTGCTACCAGCTTTACCCATTTCTGCTCGGCAATGGCAGCGCGTGCAAGTTCATCCGCGCCGCTTGAGCAAAGGCCGAGCAATTCGGCATACAGATCTTCCGGCATCGGAATGTAATGAGTCGCCAGGAGTCTTGGACGATCATCCTGCTCCAATAGGGCGATATCTATCCCATCGAGGCTGCTGCCGGACATCACACCTATATAGAAGAAGGCCATGGATTACCTTTTATTAGAGGCCAGTGTAGTGGCCTTTTCCTGGTCCATGCGCGCCATCAACGGTTGGCTTTGCTGCATGAACCGCTGTTTTTCGGATTTGGCGATCGGGTCCGCCATCGGAAGTTTCTGACCCAGCGGATCGACGTGGACACCATTGACCTGGAACTCATAGTGCAGGTGCGGGCCTGTCGACAAGCCGGTTGTTCCAATATAGCCGATCACCTGACCTTGCTTGACTGTTCCGCCGGTTTGTACGCCTTTGGCGAAGCCTTGCATGTGTCCGTACAGCGTGCGGTAAGTCTCGCCGTGCTGAATGATGACGGTATTGCCGTACCCGCCGCGACGTCCGGCCAGAAGGACCTTGCCATCGCCAGTCGCCTTGATGGGCGTACCGCGTGGCGCGGCATAGTCGACGCCTTTGTGAGCGCGGATCTTGTTCAGGATCGGGTGCTTGCGGCCCATGGAGAACATCGAGCTGATGCGTGCGAAGTCTACCGGTGTGCGGATGAAGGCCTTGCGCATGCTGTTGCCGTCAGCGGTGTAGTAATTGGTATTGCCTTGCTTGTTGGTGTAGCGAATGGCGGTGTAGGTCTTGCCACGATTCGTGAAGCGGGCAGAGAGGATATTGCCGGTGCCGACAGTCTTGCCATTGATTACTTTTTGCTCATAAACCACATCGAATTCGTCGCCCTTGCGAATGTCCTGGGCGAAGTCGATGTCGTAGCCAAAAATATTGGCCATATCCATGGTCATGCTGTGGGACAGGCCGGCGCGCTGGGCCGACAAGGACAGCGAGCTGTTGATGACAGCGTGAGCATAGGTGTCACGGACTGTCGGCTTGCTGACTTCGCGGTTGAACGTGAAGCCTGCATCCGTTCTGGAGAGGCTGATGGTCTCCAGTTCGCTGAGCTTGCTATGCAACTGGTTGAGCTGGCCGTCAGATGAAAGCTCGAACTGGAGAACCTGACCGTTCTGCAATTTGCTGAACTGCTTGGCCTGTTTGTCGCTGGCCATCACTTCATGCACCGTCGTGGCGGGCAGCCCGACCTTTTCAAACAGGGTGGACAAGGTATCGCCCTTGGCGACTACGACTTCCCTGTGGTTGGGGCCTTTTACGTCTGTAGCGGGGGATTGCGGCTGAGCAGAAGCGTTTTCCCGGGACTGATTCTCACCGTTATCGATCTGGGCAAATGGTGAAACAGTGCCTTCAGGTGTGGCTTGGGTGTCTTGCTGAGCGTCTTGGTCTTGTGCGGTTTGATCAGCAGGTGTTTCCAGATCAAGAACCAGATTGGTTCGTTTCGCTTCAACTTCGCTGGAAGGAAATACCAGAAGGGCCAGGCTCAGCAATGCAGCAATGCCGCTTGCAGCGAGCAGGTGGCTCTTCGGATAAAGCGGGGGCGCTTTAGGCGGTGGCGTGTCGATCATAAGTAATTTGACTTTGAAAAAGGTGAAATGGAAAAGATGAATGACATGATGAAGATGAAATAACTGTATAAAATATAACCAAATCCAGCCCGAAGCAACCCTGCTTACGTATCGGTCTCCGATTCGTGGCCGTATGCCGGGCAAAAACTTGTAATTGGGCTCTGATCTTGTATGGTTGGTTCCCTTTAAATTGGGGGCTGATATGAAGTCGGTTGAAGAGCAGCTTGCGCTTATAAAGCGTGGCGCGGATGAACTCCTGGTCGAGGCCGAACTGGTCGCCAAACTCAAGCGCGGTCAGCCGCTGCGAATCAAGGCGGGCTTCGATCCTACGGCGCCCGACCTGCACCTGGGTCATACCGTCCTTATTAACAAGCTTCGCCAGTTCCAGGATCTGGGGCATCAGGTCATTTTTCTGATCGGCGACTTCACCGGGATGATTGGCGACCCGAGCGGCAAAAGTGCGACTCGTCCTCCGCTGACGCGCGAGCAGGTTCTGGATTACGCCGAGACCTACAAGGCCCAGGTCTTCAAGATCCTCGATCCGGCCAAGACCGAAGTCGCGTTCAACTCCACATGGATGGACAAGCTCAGCCCGGCTGACTTCATTCGTCTGTCTTCGCAGTACACCGTGGCGCGGATGCTGGAGCGTGACGACTTCGACAAGCGTTACAAGAGCAATCAGCCGATCGCCATTCATGAGTTCCTGTATCCGTTGGTGCAAGGCTACGACTCTGTCGCGTTGCGTGCGGATGTCGAGCTTGGTGGTACCGACCAGAAATTCAACCTGTTGATGGGGCGCGAGCTTCAACGTGCCTATGGCCAGGAAACGCAGTGCATTCTGACCATGCCTTTGCTGGAAGGGCTGGACGGCGTCAAGAAGATGTCCAAGTCGCTGGGTAACTATGTGGGGATCCAGGAAGCGCCGGGTGTCATCTATAGCAAGCTGGTTTCCATTCCTGATGCCTTGATGTGGCGCTACTTCGAATTGCTGAGCTTCCGCTCCATGGAAGAGATCAATGAGTTCAAGGCGGCGTGCGAGGCGGGGGCAAACCCTCGTGACATCAAGATCAAGCTCGCCGAAGAGATTGTGGCTCGCTTCCATGGTGAAGAAGCTGCGGCGACTGCTCATCGCTCTGCGGGTAACCGTATGAAAGACGGTGAGCTGCCAGACGACTTGCCGGAAATTTCTGTCGGCGCGACTGAAGATATGCCTGTGGCAGCCGTCCTTAATAAGGCAGGCCTCGTGAAGAACTCAGCAGTCGCTCGCGATTTGCTGGCTTCCGGTGGTGTGCGTATAGATGGTGAGGTTGTTGATCGCAGCTTTATCTTCAAGGTAGGCGCTACTCATGTCTGCCAGGCCGGGAAGAAGGCTTTCGGGCGTATTACCCTTAATCTGGAATAAAACTTAAATTAACGGTTGACGGGCGATTTAATGTCTCTATAATTCGCCCCACTTCCGGCGCAGACGGAACTGAAAAAGCCTTGTATATCAATAGTTTACAAGTGTTTATCAGGTTCTGGAGTGGCTTCGGAAGTGCTTCGGTCGCAGCCTGATCGATAGCGGTTCGAGAAAGAGTTTGACACTGCCTTCGGGTGCTGTAGAATTCGCCTCCCGCTAACGAGCAAC
>NZ_JAUQOO010000027.1:0-62713 GCF_030580745.1 Pseudomonas serbiensis | reverse complement strand
GCTTGATGCGTCTTTAATCGGAACACTGCTGCTAAGCTTATCCACAATTGCTGGGACAGAAATCAGCAATCCGTCCTGGGTCAATTTTCAATCGGCAGGGTGGGTCAGTTTTCAATCAGCGCCAACACGCAACCTCATAACGGGACGTTCTGACACAGAAGGCCCCTTGCGCAAGGGATATCAGAAACTTGCCAGAATCAGCGGATATGATGACTGTGTAGGGAATGTAGTTTACGGAGCAGTTGACATATTGCTTTCTGTCTATGGCGCGGGAAGACTAGTACTAAAACCTGATTCATGGCGACTTTTTAAGTACATTCATACAGATTATATTAGAGCCTATAAGATAACTCCCACTAAAGTTGTCGCTGTTGATTTAATTTCAGACGGCATCACATTCGACAGTATTATTGACCAGTGGAGATGCCAAAATGACTGACACTTCTATCTATGCGGCATTTATATTCCTCTCCTTACTTTTTTACATACCTTCACTTTTGTATAGTCGCTATTTCTCTGGAAAAAGGTTTTCACTCTTTATAATCTGGCCCGTCTTAGCCTACAATGTCGCATTAGGAAACATTCATGTACAGTTTATAAAACTGAGTATCCTTCCCGTCTTCGGAGCAGTAGACAACTCAATCCTAGGTTGGCTGTCTTATTTTCTTATTTTTGCTCATGGCTTTTCATTGCCTTCACCAAAAGAGAGAAAAACGAATCCCAACATAATAAAATAACGCCCTACAAATGGAGGAAGAACAATGAATGAAGCCATTATATTCACATCATTCACGCTACTCACCCTTATAGCCTATTTGATTTCATTGTGGGCAAGTCTTTTCTTTTCCGGAAACGACTACTCCCCCATCAAAAGCTGGATCTTAGCCGTCTACAACACTGTTATTATTTTTATACACATGTCTTTCATCAAGCTCAGCACACTTCCCTTTGTAGGAAAGCAAGATAACTCAATCTTTGGCTGGCTTTCTTTTGTCATGCTCTTTGCACACGCTTTTACCCACATAACACCATTCGTACATCGGATCAGAATCGTAAGAAAATAACTACCTAAACTGCATGAACCACCTATCTATTCCACCTTCTCCATATGGGCAACGCCATAATTTACTTAACATTCACACTCATGAGCATTGCCTTTTACCTGCCTTCACTTTGGGCACGATCTGCATTCTCTGGAAAGAATTTCTCAACGGTAAAATTCTGGGCCGTCATGACATACAACATATTTTTTATTTATCTTCACATGCGCTTCATAGAAAAAGAAAAACTTCCTTTCTATGGCACTCAAGACAGCTCAACACTTGGCTGGATTTCATTCGCACTGATTTTTGCTTACGCCTCATCCTCTGCCGTGCCTTGGGAAAGAAAACCGTGGTTCGCACGAAAAACAGGTTTTAAACACCGTGAGCGTTGAAAACCACTATTTCCGAAAAAAGGAAGATATACACTTTGATATATGGAAGGATCGGAAAAAGTAGATTAACCGCTCAGTGACAAGAGAGTATTTTTGATGTGATTGGTCTTTTTCGCGAATGAATTCGCTCCTACGGAGGTATGCGGAGATTTAAAAATCCCCATAACCCGGTAGGAGCGAATTTATTCGCGAAGACATTTATCGATTAAACCGCTCCGCAAGGCTGTGCAGGTACTCAGCCATTTCTTCCAGCTCTTTGCTGATCTGTGAGCCTTGCTGCGCCTGACCGGCGCTTTGGTCGCAGAGTTGGGCGATGCGGGTGATTTGCTGGCTGATGTTTTCTGCTACGTGGGTCTGTTCTTCCGAGGCGGAGGCCATTTGCTGGCTCATGCCGGTAATCCGGGTGACGGCCTGGCTGATGCCGTCGAGGGCCTTTTGCACGGCTTCGACGCTGGCAACGCTTTCCTGGGAGATCTGTTCGCCTTTGCTGGCAGTCTGCACGGCTCGGTCGGCACCGTCGCGCAATGAGGTGATGATCTGCTGGATCTGTTCAGTCGAGGACTGGGTGCGTGAGGCCAGCGAGCGGACTTCATCGGCTACCACGGCAAAACCACGACCTTGTTCACCCGCACGAGCGGCTTCGATGGCGGCGTTGAGGGCCAGCAGGTTGGTTTGCTGGGCAATGGCGGTAATCACGTCGACGACGCTGCCGATGGATTGGGTGGCGCTGGCCAGTTCTCCGACGGCGGTGCCGATCTCGGTCACTGAGTTGGCCATGTGACGAATCGCCAGCAGGCTGTCATCGGCAAGGTTGCGGCCTTGCTGTGCCAGTTTGTCGGCTTCTTCGGCGGCATGGGCGGTGCTTTGGACGTTGTGAGTGACTTCCTGAATGGTCGCCGCCATCTGGTTGATCGCGGTGGCGGACTGGTCGGTTTCACTGCGCTGCTGATCGAGCGAACGGGCTTGTTGATGCGACAGTTGCGCCGATTGCCCGGCGTGCTTTCTGACGCTTTCGCCGGTATCCACCAAGCGGGTCAAGGCGGTTTGCAGGCGCGCTTCTTCGCTGAGCAAAGCCAGGTCGAGTTGCGCCTGAGGCCCGCGGTTGTCGCTGTAGGTCAGGGCAACCAGTGGGCTGGTAAACGCCTTGGGGTGGTCGTCGAGGGTTTTCTGGATGCTGCTTCGATGGCGGGCTTCCAGGTAGCCACCCAGGGCGACCAATACCACCAGGATCATGACGAAGGATGCATTGTCGTCCAGCAGGTACACGCCCACCATCAGGGCAAGGGCGCAAAGAACCATCGGCAACTGGCGCAGCAGGTGATATTGCGCGCTGCCAAGCTTGGAAACCGCAGACTTGCCTGCACGCAACCGCGCATAGAGCGCTTCGGCACGGCGTACCTGATCGCGGGTCGGGACCGAGCGTACCGATTCATAACCGACAATGCGGCCGTTTTCGTATACGGCGGTCACGTAGGCGCTCACCCAGTAGTAGTCGCCTTGCTTGGAACGGTTCTTGACCACGCCCATCCAGGGTTTGCCCTGTTTGATGGTTTCCCACATGTGGGCGAAGACCGAAGGTGGCATGTCTGGATGGCGGACCAGGTTGTGTGGCTGGCCGATCAGCTCTTCACGTGTGAAACCGCTGAGCGCTACGAAGGCATCGTTGCAGTACGTGATGTGGCTATTGAGGTCGGTGGTGGAAATCAAACGTTCAGAAGCGGGAAAGGTTCTCTCGTTCTGGGTGACAGGCATGTTTACACGCATCTAGAAGACCTCTCCCTGATAAAATCTTCAAATACCGGGTACCTTGAAGGTTTAGCACAGTCTTTCAAAGTGACAACCGGAATCGCATTGGCATATTTATCGACCCTGTTGGTAGGGCCTTTAATTATTGTGGTGCTGCATTTTCAAACGTTTGAAGCGCCATTTATGTTTACGGCCGTTCAAGCGTGAAGAGGTAGAAGCTTTTGCGCACAAGAGAGTCACTACTTGCCCTACTTTTGTTTGTTTAAGCAAGTGCTTCGCGAGTATTGGGCAGCACTGGCACGCGGCGTTGCGCGCGGGCGATGTGCGGGCTTGAAAGGCCATAAATCCTTTGCTTCATCTTCTTGACCTCTGCACCATGAGCGCCCATTTCAAGCGACTCGCCCCGCACCCCACAGGCAACGCCATGTCACGTAAACCTTCTTCCAGCCTTGAAACTCTTGTTTATCGGGTCAGTAAACTGCCCAAGCGGCTGAGCGCTGCACTGATTTCGTTGCTGGCCAGACGCAAGCGCCAGCCCGTGGAGGAATCCCCCACAACTCCGGAACCCCATGCGCCGCAGCCCGTTGAGCCGGACGAAAAAACACCATCTGCTCCGGTTATTGCAGTACGCAAAGCTGTTAAAAAAACGGCACCTCCCAAACCGGTCATAGAACCTGCCGCGCCCAATTGCCCGCACTGTAAAAAGACCATGATCATGAAAGTGGCACGTACCGGGCGTAATGCCGGTGGACATTTCTGGGGCTGTACGGATTATCCAAAGTGTCGGGGTATGCGGGGTATGTTCAGGACAGTATGAACAAACGACATCTTTAACTTTGTGTATGTTTTTAAACAACTTTTTAAACTTTTCAGCCACTGATGTATGGGGAAGTCCAATGCGATCGTTCAGTCTTAAAGCCGTGATGGTGTGCGTTGCATTGGCCAGTTGCCAAGGCATCGTGAGTGCTCAGGCAGCCACGAAACCCGCCGCCGAGAAACAGGCTGCTGCCACTCAGAAAGCGTCTTTACTCGACGGCAAACTGGCGTTCACGCTGCCGGCCGGCTACGTGCGGGGCGAGATGCCTGAAATCGATGCGAAGGCCATTGCTCAGGGCGTAAGTGGCGCGCTTTACACCCATCAGGCCCAGAAGCGGGTGTTGATTGTCACTGAAACGCCGATCCCGATGGATATGCAGGCCAGCGATAACGACAGCCTGGTGCTGGATGGTCTGGTCGCCGGGACGCTGGCTCAGCAACGCTCCGGTTACAAGGACTTCAAGGAGTTGGGCGAGAAGAAGATCGTCAAGAAGAACGGCCTGGGGATTCGTCAGATCGATACCTCGGCGACCATGAGCGGCGCGAAAGTGTTGAGCACGACCGTGGTGGCGGCGTCGGGAAGTCGGTCGGCGATCTTGAATGTGATTTCCAATGCCAAGAACGCGGTGGAACATGAGCAGATGGTGAAAACGGTTATTGGGCAATAGGAGTTTTAAGCTGCAAGCTTTAAGCGGTAAGTCAAAAGCTTGCAGCTATTCCCTACACCCGGAGTGATTGGGCAAGCAGCTCGATCAACGCCTGCACCTTGGGCAATGCTTCGCGGCTGCGGGGCCAGGCGAGGTGCAGGGCCAGGCCGTCGGTGCTGAGGTGCGGGAGGATTTCCACCAGTTCGCCGCGTTGCAGTTGTTCCTCGATCAGCCAGGTTGCCAGTTGGGCGATGCCGCAGGCTGAGGTGACGGCGGCTACCAGTGCCTCGCCGTTGCCGACGACGATCCGGCCTTCGATGGCGCGGGTTTCGGGTTGGCCCTGAGCATCGATAAACAGCCATGGGCTGGTGCTGCCATCGCCTCTGCCAAACACAATGCAGTCATGCCCGCTCAGTTCTTCGGCGGTGAGCGGTATGCCGTGGCGTTTCAGATAGGCCGGGGACGCACAGAAGATCACCCGCTCGGTTCCCAGGTAGCGATGCCCAACGCCCACCGGCCAGACTTGTGGCCCGCCAATGCGCACGGTCAGATCGATGCCCTCTTCCAGCAAATCGACGAAGCGATCCGTAAAAGTGACCCGAGGGCGCAGTTTGGGATGCTGCTCGGCAAACTTGAGGATCAAGGGCAGCACGTTCAGTCGCCCGAACGTGGCTGGCAGGTCGATGCGTAATTGCCCCGCTGGTTCGGAGCGTTGCGCCACCAATGCGGTTTCCGCGTCCTCCAGTTCCGCCAGGATGCGGATGCAGACGCCATGGTAGGTCACGCCCTCTTCGGTCAGGGACAAGCTGCGGGTGGTGCGCTCAAACAGGCGCATGCCCAGGCGGCCTTCTAATCGCGCCACGCTTTTGCTGACGGCAGAGTTGGTCAGGTTCAAACGCTCGGCAGCGGCAGTAAAGCTGCCTGCGTTGGCCACAGCAACAAAAGTGGTGATGCCCTTGAGACGATCAGGAGAGAACACGCTATGCCTCCAATTATGGAAATTATTTCCATAGTGCTCTGAAAATTCTCCAAAGATAAGAACTCTTTTCCGCAATAAACTGACACATTCTTTCGTTTCAGGCTGTGTGTCATGTCGTATTCAGAATCTAGCTCTAGCGTCGCAAGCAGCGATGCGCGTTCCACGGGCACGGGTTTGTCCATTGCCATTCTGGCGCTCGCAGGTTTTGTGATCGTCACCACCGAGTTTTTGATTATCGGCCTGTTGCCTGCTCTGGCGCGGGACCTTGGGGTTTCGATCTCTGTGGCGGGTTTGCTGGTCACGCTGTTTGCCTTCACGGTCATGCTTTTCGGCCCGCCGCTGACGGCCATGCTTTCGCACCTGGACCGCAAACGCACCTTTATCGCGATCCTGCTGATCTTTGCGGCCTCCAATGCGTTGGCAGCCGTGTCGACAAATATCTGGGTGCTGGCACTGGCGCGCTTTATCCCGGCGCTGGCGCTGCCGGTGTTCTGGGGGACGGCCAGTGAAACCGCCAGCCTGCTGGCTGGCCCGAAAAACGCCGGTAAAGCCGTGGCGCAGGTTTACCTGGGGATTTCGGCGGCCATGCTGCTGGGTATTCCGTTGGGGACGGTGTTTGCCGATGCGGTGGGCTGGCGCGGGACATTCTGGGCGCTGACGGTACTTTCCGGGTTGATGGCGCTGCTGTTGGCCCTGTCGATGCCGCATCTGGCACCGAGCGAGAAAGTCGGCCTCAAGCAGCAGGCCAGAATCCTGCGCGACCCGAATTTCCTGGCAAACCTGCTGTTGTCTATCTTGCTGTTCACCGCGATGTTCGCGGCCTACACCTATCTGGCCGATACCCTTGAGCGTGTCGCCAGCATCGCTCCGGCTCAGGTCGGATGGTGGTTGATGGGCTTTGGTGCCGTGGGTTTGATCGGCAATGGTCTGGGTGGACGTTATGTGGACCGCAGCCCGCTGGGCTCGACCATGGTGTTCGCCTTGCTGTTGGCGCTGGGCATGAGTGCCAGCGTGCCGATGGCCGGTTCGTTGCCGTTGCTGGCGGTGGTGCTGATGGTATGGGGCATTGCACACACCGCGCTGTTCCCGATCTGCCAGATTCGCGTGATGAAAGCCGCACCGCAGGCCCAGGCACTGGCGGGCACCTTGAATGTGTCGGCGGCCAATGCCGGTATCGGGCTGGGCTCGATCATCGGCGGTGCAACCATCGAGCATCTTGGGCTTGGGTCGGTGGGGTATGTCGCAGCCGGGGTCGCGCTGCTTGCGATTGCCGTGGCATGGTGGACGCAGCGTCAGACTCGTCAGTTGCAGGGCTGACAGCATCTGGCTGAACAGCCCGCTTGTTTGGCCTGCCCCTGAGCGAATTCACTGGCTCTGCCTGCATCAAGTGTTGTGATGTCTCTGGCGCTGCGCTGGTAATACTGTGGGAGGCGGCTTGCCGGCGACAATATTTCGGGATTACTGGCAAAAGGCTCTTCCCATGTATGCCGCCATCAGGCGAAACTCTTGCCTTTCGGTCAAGTACAGGGGTTTCTGGCCGGGTCGCACAACAGTCCGGTAAGCGCTATGAACACACAACACGGCAAAGGTCTTTCATTTGCCAAAAGAATCTATGCCCCACGCACCCTTGGCGTGAGCATAGGTTTCTTCACTGTGGCAGTGTCGTTGTATCAGGTCAGTGCCCCACACTGGCTATGGCCGTTGGTATTGCTCAATGCCTTTGTCTGGCCTCACGTCGCTTACCAGATCGCAAAACGCTCCTCTTACCCCTACAAAGCCGAATGGCGCAATCTGCTCACGGACTCCCTGATGGGTGGTTTCTGGGTCGGGGCGATGGGGTTCAGCGTGCTGCCCAGCGTTACCGTGCTGGCGATGATGGCCATGCACAACATCGCAGCCGGTGGCACACGATTGATGCTCCAGGGTTTTCTGGCTCAGTTTCTGGGGACAATCATCGCGCTTCTGGCGCTGTCCCCGGTGATCAATATCGACAACAACACGGCCCAGATCTATGCCTGCCTTCCGGTGCTGGTGATCTATCCGATATTCATTGGCTGGATGAGCCATCAGCTCGCTCTCAGGCTATGGGAACACCGGAATATCCTGAGTGAACTCAGCCGCACCGACAGCCTGACGGGCCTCATCAATCACGGCTCGTGGAAAGACCTGCTCGAAGCCGAGTTCATCAAGAGCCGCAAACAGGAGCATCCGTGTTCCATCGCTCTGATCGACATTGACCATTTCAAGTCCATCAATGACACCTATGGCCACATCATGGGTGACACGGTGCTCAAGAACATCAGCGAAGCACTGTCTGAAAACCTGCGCGATACCGACCTGGCAGGCCGTTATGGCGGCGATGAGTTCTGCATCATCCTGCCCTCCACCTCCGCCGAGCAGGCCAGCGAGATACTTGAACGCCTGCGCAGTGTGGTCAAGGAAAATACCGACGCCCTGCTCCCTGACCTCAATATCAGCCTGAGCATCGGGATTGCGGCTTACCAGCCTGATATCACGGATGCGGCCATGTGGCTGCACGCCGCGGACAAGGCGCTCTACATGGCCAAGGCCAGCGGCCGAAACCGGGTGGTCAGCATCAAGGACAACTCGCAGGAATATCTGCGCCTGACGATCCAGCACTGATCACCCCGCCTCTGCCCTTGCCAGGCTCAGCCATCAATGGGAACTCCCCGCCAGTACGCAAAGGTTCTCCAGCAACCATTCAGGCGTATGCGTTTCGAAAATCACGCTCAGTGGCTGGGTCAGGTCGAGATTGCCGTACAGGGCTTCCTCGTGATCGAGATGGCTTTGCTGAACCGCTCGATAGTTGAGCGGGTAAATGCTCTGTTCCACCGGCAGCAAGCCGTCGAAATGTTCCAGCAGGCCATGAAAGACAATGCGCCGCTCGACCGTGTCACGAGTCGTGGCAATAAGCTTGGCGAAATACTCGCTATCGCGCTGGCGTAACGCTTCGCCTGCGGCATAGCGCTCAGCCTGGGTATAGGGCGCCGCTTCGTCATACACGACACAGCACAGGAACTCCCGGGACATCCCGGTAAAAGGGTTCTGCGTGACCTCGCGCCGACGGTAACGCCCAAGGATGAAGCGGACGGTCTTTTCTACCAGCAACTGATGGTCACGGTCCTTGATCTCATACAGGTCCTCAAAAACCGATGCCTGCCTCCCCAGTTGCGGGATCTCTTGGGAAAACCTGGCGAACAGCCCCTTGGGCCCCAGCAAGTTGGCCTGCTGCTCGCTGAGTTGGGCCATGGACAATGCGGACTGCCGGGCCGCCAGGTGTTGAAAATCCATCAGGACAGCAATACCTGACGCATGGAGGGCCAGCCGCACTGACTGATGCGGCTGCTCCTCACTCTGAATGAAACAGACATCCATGAAATAACTCCTTCTTATTGTTTGCTCTTTCGTTGTGCTGAATTTAAAAACCGATATTTATCGCCATGCCGCACAAACGAATGAGCGCCAAAGTTCAGCAATCGGTTCTGTGCCCACAAGTTTCATCCGGCAAGTAAAACCACGACAGCCTCCCCAACTGCCAGGTCACTGACTTCAAGGCACCGGACACTTTTTATCGAACAAACCGAATGCAGCCAGTCCCTTGATCACACTAACCGGCCCCACCCGGAACAAAGCGAATTATGTGCAGTCTGTCTCGTTGCACAACCCGACAGATGTAGGGGGTTGCACGTTCTTTCTTGTCATCAGCCGAGCAACATAGCCAGCAATAAGCTCGGTGCGAGTCTTTACCTGGCTCTTCCTGAGCAGCGAAGAAACGTGATCGCGCACGGTGTAGCCACTGATACAGAGCTGCTGCGCTATTTCCTTGTTGGTGCAGCCTTGCAATAGCAGATGCAAGACCTCCCGTTCCCTGATTGTCACCCACATGTTGTTTCTCCTTGTGATTAGCCTGTCCACATGCAAACTGTAGGAAGTTTCTTACACTCACCTTCCTTGGCATCAATAACAAATCGGCACACCCATACATTTATTTAGAACTATTTTTCACAGCTCACCCTGTACACAAAAACAAATTCAAACCCACATAAAGAAAACCACCAGAAACTCTCATAGACAAAGAAAACTCCTACACTACTGCCAGAACACTCCCAGCTAATTCATTAAAAAATCCCCATAGAAAACTTTTACCCAGCTTTTAGATTGGATAGTTTTATTCGACGGCATGAATAGCGCTGCGCATAGGCAGGCGAAAGATAAACTTGCACAATGAGAATTACAATCAGTTGTTACAATTGGATCCAGTTACTGACACATATTCAAACACACGTCACAACAATGTATGTCACAACCACTCAGCCCTTCTGCCATGGCAGGCAGGCTGAGTACTCGTCACGCTTGAGAGGGGGTTGAACATTGCCGGCGCGAGGCTCAACTCCGGCTGGCCGCACCATCATCGACCGACATTCCCTTGTGCAGGCCAAAGACGGCTGCGGTCAGCAAACCTGCGCCGCCCATGACAACGCCATAGGCGACACAGACCCATGGGCTCCAGGGCATCAGGGCAATGAGCATCAGCGGAGTGGTGCTGGCCCAGAGGGCGTAGGCGATGTTGTAGGTGAAGGAAATACCCGATACCCGAATGCCGGGCGGGAATAGCCCCACCATGACCGACGGCACGACACCGACAATTCCACAGGCCAGCCCGGCAATGGCATAGGCGATGGCCGGGGTAAGCCACTGCAGGATAAGGCTCGCGTACAGCACGCCGATGCCCAACGGCAGCAACAGGCTGTAGACGATCACGCCACGCCAGGCACCGATACGATCCACCAGCATGCCGGCCAGCACACAACCGATATTGAGGAACACAATGCCCACGGCACTCAGGGCAAAGGTGTCGCTGGCGCTGATGCCAAAGCGTTTTTGCATGACGGTCGGGGTGATCACCACCAGCACCACGACAGCCGAGGTCAGCACACAGGTGAGCAGGGCCGCAGGCAACAGCGACTGCCGGTGTTCGCGCAGCACCTGGCCCAGCGGCAGGCCCTGCATGTTTTCGCGCTGGGCCTGCATGGCGACGAATACCGGCGTTTCACTCAGCCAGCGACGTAACCAGACACCCACGACACCAAACACACCGCCCAGCAGGAACGGAATGCGCCAGGCGTAATCGAGGACTTCCGCCGGCGTGAACACTCTGGCCAGCCAGGTCGCTGTCAGCGCGCCCAGCAGATACCCGAACGTCAGCCCGGCTTGCAGAACGCCCAGGGCATAGCCGCGATGCCCTTGAGGCGCATGTTCGGCGACAAACACCCAGGCACTCGGCACTTCACCGCCCACGGCGGCACCTTGCAGGATGCGTAACGCCAGCAGGATCAACGGTGCCCAGTAACCGATCTGGGCGTAGGTCGGCATGATGCCGATCAGCAGGCAGGGTAAGGCCATCATCAGGATGCTCAGGCTGAACATCCGTTTGCGGCCCAGACGGTCGGCAAAATGCGCCATCAGAATTCCGCCCAGCGGACGCGCCAGATAGCCGGTGACGAAGATGCCGAAGCTTTGCAGCAGGCGCAGCCATTCGGGCATGTCTGGCGGGAAGAACAGCTGGCTGAGGGTCAGGGCGAAAAATACGAAGATGATGAAGTCGTAGATTTCAAGAGCGCCGCCCAGGGCTGCAAGGCTCAAGGTCTTGTAGTCGCCCCTGGAGAATGGCTGAGGGCGTGTTTTAACAATGGCTGTCATGGAGCCCTCGTAAACATGTCTGAAAAGAGCGCCTGCGTGCGCAAGGCGCGAAGATTTGCGTGGTGGAACGCCCAGTAGGAGCGAATTCATTCGCGATAGGCCGGTACATCCGAAGAAAATCTATCGCCTTCAATGATGCCTCGCGAATGAATTCGCTCCTACCTGTTCGCCTCCGGGTGCTAGAAATTGACCGAAGCCGACAGGGTCGCCGTTCTCGGAGCACCCATGAACAGGTAGTCGTCGCCCAGGTATTCCCCGGCATCGCGCCAGTAGCGTTTATCGAACAGGTTATCCACGGTCAGGCGAAATACGGTGTCGTAGTCGCCCAGGCGGGTGCTGTAACGGCTGCCGATATTGAACAGAGCGTAGTCGTTGACCTTCACGGTGCCTTCACGGTTGGCATATTTGCTGGCGCTGTACTGCATGCCGCCCAGCAGCGCCAGGCCACGGATCGGCAAGCTGTAATCGGCCTGGAGGCTGCCGCGATACTTGGGAACGTTGAGCGCCTGATGATCTTCATAAGCCGCCGTGCCGCTGCCCTCGACCCGCGCCCGGATCGCCGCCGCACTGGCAGAAAGTTGCAGACGGTCGGTCACCCAGCCATTGGCGCCCAGTTCAAGGCCGGTGTTCTTCTGCTCGCCCTGCTGAACGTAGGTGAAGCTGCCATCATCATTGGGTTTCGAGTACTGATAGGCCTGACGCGCCTGGAACAGCGCAGCCGTGAAGCTCATGCGCTGCCAGTCGTACTTGATACCGGCTTCCAACTGACGCGACACGGTCGGCGCAAGAATTTCACTGGCGTTGGTGGTGAACCAGGCCGCCGTGCCACCCAGCGACAAGCCTTTGCTATAGCTGGTGTAGAGAGAAATGTTTTCCACCGGCTTGTAGATCAGGGCCGCCTGCGGCAGGAAGATCGAGCGCTGGGTATGACGCTGTTCGCTGCCATCTTCGGCGTAGGCGTGTTCGTCGAGACGCACCTGACGCCCGCCCAGCACGGTCTGCCATTGTTCGTTGAAGCTGATCCGGTCAGTAACGAACAGCCCGTACTGGCGGCTGTCCAGACGGCGTTCGGTATGCGGCAACGGCAGATCCGAAGGCGAGATGGATTCAGGAGTCGTATTGATGTTGCCCGAACCGACCATCTCGTTGAAGGTGCCGCGAGTGTCCACGGTACGCCGGAACGCGCTGGTGCCGAAGGTCAGCTCATGCTTGAGCGAACCGGTGTCGAAGGTGCCGGTCATGGCCGCTTCGACTTCATCGTTGCGGCGCGTGTCGTCAGGGCTGCGGAAGTCGTAGATGTCGTAGCCGCCCTCGGCGCTGAAGTGATTGGGCACCGCTTCGGCGGCACAACTGGCCGAGCCATAGCAGCCCCAGGCGAAGGCGCTGTAGTCATCGATCACCACACGGCTGCGCGAAGCGCTGAGGCTGCCTTTCCAGGCATCGTTGAAACGGTACTCGAAGCGGCCATTCATGTTCAGCGAGTCAATGCCCACCGGGTTCGACCAGCTCTGATAGCCCAGCAGCCTGCGCGGCGAGGCGTTGTGGGGCAACGCCGTACCGCCCAGCAATTGATAGCCCGGCACCGAGCGCTGTTCCTTGGTCTGGTATTCGACGTCCAGTTGCAGCAAGGCCCGGTCGCTGATGTTCCAGTCAAAGGCCAGGGAAGCGAAGTCACGCTGGCCATCGGCATGCTCGACGTAGGAACGCAGGTCTTCATGGGCAAGGTTGGCGCGCAGGCCGAACTGGTTTTCGCTGCCAAACCAGCCACCGACGTCTGTCGCGATGTAGCGACCGCCGTGCTCATTGGTGGACACCGTCACAGAGCGCACATCCTGGGCACGCTTGGTTTCGTAGTTGATCAGGCCGCCCGGCGCGGCAGCACCGCTCTGCAATCCGGACAAGCCCTTGAGTAATTCCACCTGTTGCTTGTTTTCCAGCGCCACATTCTGCTCGCCCGCAATGGTGCGGCCGTTGATGCGATAGCTGTTGGCGGCATTCAATGAAAAACCGCGAACCACGAAGTTCTCGTAATAGCCGACCGGGGCATAGCCGTCGCCCACTGAAGCGTCATTGCGCAGGACTTCACTGAGCAGCCTGGCCTGACGGTCCTTGATCAGCGCCTCAGTGAATACCGATACCGAAGCCGGCGTGTCGATCAGTGCTGTCTCGCCAAAGCCACCCACCGATGCCTGACGGGCCTGATAATCGGGGCTGGATGCGTCTGCGGTTCCCGACACTTTAACGGCATCCAGATTCACCGGCTCTGCGGCCAGCAACGGTGAAGTGACGGCCATGCCAAAGGGCAACAGACACGAAGCCAGACGCGCGGCAGGTCGGCGTGACGTACTCATCAATGAAACTCCAGCGGAATGGGGACCGGGAAAGCGACGAGGCACCATCCGGCCGGGGGCCACCTTTTACGTTCACCGCCGCTTTTTTACAACCTCTGCCTGCCTGCGTCGGAAACTTTGTCTACCAAGACGCAAGAGGCGACTTTCGGCCAGACACGCACACCTTGAACATTTAAGGATGAATTAAGTAAGGCGCATTAATCTGGCTTCAACAAAACAGTTGAACGAATCAACTGGTAAAGCATCCATTAAGCAGTCCCATCAGAAGGAATAACCCATGAAACTTATGCCTGCTCTTTTCACCGCCTTTGCACTGACCACTGCTGCCGGTATGGCCCAAGCCGATATTGGCCCTGACGAAGTAATCCGCCTGCAGAAATCCGGCGCAGTCGGGGACTTTGAACAGTTCAACAAACAGGCACTGGCCAAACACCCAGGCTTCCAGATTCACGATACCGAGCTTGAAAGACACGCTGGCCGTTACGTGTATCAGATCGAGCTGAAAGACGCCAAGGGCGTGGAGTGGGACTTCGAGGTCGACGCCAAGACCGGTGAAGTGCTGCGCGACGCTCAGGATCGCTAAGCGATTCGCTCAAGCCTCCCCGTTTGAGAACGCTCCCGCATGAACCTTTCATGCGGGAGTTTTTATTTATTATTGCAAACCGACTTTGAGCAACTTCCCCTTATCGTCATCGGTCAGCACATACAAGTAACCATCCGGCCCCTGACGGACATCACGGATGCGTTGTTTCATATCGCCCAGGAAACGTTCTTCGTGAACAATCCGGTCGCCTTCAAACTGCAAGCGGATCAACTCTTCGGTGGCCAATGCGCCAATAAACAAGTTGTGATCCCAGGCTTTGAAACGGCCGTCGCTATAAAACGCCATGCCGCTAATACCCGGTGACTTTTCCCACACATGGAACGGTACTTTCGTGCCTTCAACAAACTTGCCCTTGGCTTCCGGAATCGGTTGCCCGGAATAGTTGATGCCGTGGGTCGCGAGTGGCCAGCCATAATTCTGGGCGCGCTCGATGATATTCACCTCGTCACCGCCCTTCGGGCCGTGTTCGTTGGTCCATACGGTTCCGCTCCAGGGGTTCAGGGCCGCGCCCTGCTGGTTACGATGGCCGTAAGACCAGATTTCGGGGCGCACATTGTTCTGCCCGACGAAGGGGTTGTCTTTCGGGACATTGCCGTCCGGGTAGAGACGCACGACCTTGCCTTGCAGCTTGTCCAGGTCCTGGGAAGTCGGACGGTTATTGTTTTCGCCCAGCGCGATGAACAGATAGCCCTCGCGGTCGAAGACCATCCGCGAACCGAAGTGATTCCCTACCGACAGCTTGGGCTGTTGGCGGAAAATCACGGTGAAGTCTTCCAGTCTGGTCAGGTCGGCCGACAGGCGACCGCGTCCGGCAGCAGTGCCTGCATTGTCGCCTTCGGCGGCTGTCTTGCCGCTGCCTTCGGAATAGGTCAGGTAGACCAGACGGTCTTTGGCGAAATCAGGAGAAAGCACAACATCCAGCAAACCGCCCTGCCCTCTTGCCCAGACTTGTGGAACACCGGAGATCGGGCTGGACAGCTTGCCCTCCGGCGAGACGACACGCAGATTGCCCGATCGCTCAGTGACCAGAATGCCTTTCTTGTCAGGCAGGAACGCCAGAGCCCAAGGATGATCCAGCCCGCCAACCACTTCACTGACACTGACAGTGCCCAGCTCGCTCTTGTACTGCTGCACGGCCTCGTCAGCCGCACTGGCAGTCAATGGCAGGCTCAACAAAGCGGTGGCACACATTGTCGCGATCAGGGTTTTTCTTAACATGGGCGATTCCTTATGCATTGAGTAGAAATCCCGACTTCTGCGGGAGATGAGTCATGGGCGTTTAGGCGTGGTGTTCTGATTGGTCGGGGTGGTCGGGCTGGTTGGCGTCTGCCGGGTTGGATAGCCATTGCGGATCCCGCCGTTTTCCAGGGTCGGCTGACGAGGCTCTGGCCCGATGCTCGGACGTACCTGAGGCGTGCTCGGCTGAGTGCCCTGGCGGCTGTTGGGATTGGCGCGATGAATCGGGCTGTTATAGGGGTTGCTGGTAGCACCGTTTCTGCCCGGCTGATCCTGCGCCTGGGCAATGCCGATGCCTGACAAGGCAACGAGCGCCGCGATTGCGAGGTTTCGCACAAAACTGTTCATCACTTGCCCTCAAGGGAAATGGTAAGGCTTTGATAGCGATTGGGTTGTCAGGTTCGACCTTGAATGACAGATGAGCAAGTTTATAACGAGGGAGTTTGTAACAAGGATGGTCTGGGGCAAGGCAACACAAAACGATGTGGGAGGCTGCGTGGTGTTGACGCAGCGCTCCGACGTCGTGCTCGCACCTGCGGATTTCAGGCTGTCTGGGGAATGCTCGCGGTAAAGGTCGTGCCATGTTCGGCCGTGGAAAGGACGGTCACGTCTCCCAGGTGTGCCCGGGCAATCTCCCGGACAATGAACAATCCCAGGCCAACGCTGCGATTTTCATCCGTGTCACCTGAGTTGCGCACAGCAGGCTCGAACAGGTTATCAAGCATTTCGGGCGGTATCGGCTCCCCGAAGTTATGCACCGACAATCGAACCCGGTTCGACTCCAGCGCGGAAGTCACCACAATTTCCCCATCCACCGAGCCATAGTTGATGGCATTGGCAACCAGGTTACTGATGACCTGCACCAATCGGTCTGCATCGGCAATACAGGAGCCCTGGCCTTCGCAACGATGAGTGATGACATGGCCAGGGAATGCCCCGCGCATTTCCTCAACACAGCGGGCAATCACGGCATGCAGGTCAATGGGCAGAGGAGAAACCGAGATGCCGCGCCCGACTCTTGCATCGGTGAAATCCAGCAGATCGACAATCATGCGCTGGGCGCGGTCGGTCGCATGATTGATGTGGCCCAGCATGCGTTCCTGCCGGGGTTCCAGCGCGCTACGCCCCAGTAATCCGGACGCCATCTTGATCGCCGATAACGGATTGCGCAGGTCATGGCTGAAAATGCTCACCATCTGCTCGGCAAAGATCGCCCGGATTTCGGCCTCGACATGGGCCAGGCGCAAGCGGTTGCGGGCCGATGTCAGCTCTGTCTGGACGCTCATCTGTTGCAGCAGCAGCTCTTCGGCAAGCTTTTGCGCCGACAGCAGTTCACGTTCGTACTTGTTGCGCTCTTCAGCCACAAACACTGCAAGTTCATGGAAGAAGCCGCCAGCATGTTCACGGCGTATACCGTTGAGCATCATCGGGATCGGGCGGCCATCAGCATGAAGCAGCTCAAGTTTGACTTCGGCAACCGAACCACGCGCCTGTAGCAGAGGCGCCCAGTGAGTCTGATGGAAAATCTTGCCGGCCATGCTCAACAAGTCTTGAAAACGCCGCCCCAGCAGCGACTCGCGCTCCATGCCCAACCAGACACAGAAGGCCTGGTTGACCCGTTCGATGGTGCCGTTTTCCCGTGTCAGCAATAAACCGCAGGCAGCTCCGTCAAACAGGTCGTCAGCATCAGGCAAGGCAGGTGAATCAGACCGCATGTTCGGCATATCCAAAAGGTTGCAGGAATTCGCTCATCGCCGCGATACAGGCTTTGGGCGCACTCATGTGAGGATAGTGGCCGACGTTTTCGATGACGCGCAATGTGCTGTTCTCAATGACACGGTTAAGGTACTCGCCCACCTGGACCGGCACGATCATGTCATCGCTACATTGCAGAATCAGGGTTTTACCCGAAAAATTCGCGACATCCCTGCGGTGGTCCGACATGAAGGTCACGCGGGCAAACTGCTTGGCGATATCGGCATTGGTGCGACAGAAACTGTCGGCCAGTTCCTCGCCCAGTTCGGGACGGTCAGAAGAGCCCATCAGCGTTGGCGCCATAGTGCTGGACCAGCCCAGATAGTTGCTTTCCAGGATATGCAGCAATGAGTCGATATCCGCCTGGCTGAAACCGCCGACGTAATCGTCATCGTTGAGGTAGCGAGGCGACGGGCCGACCATGATGTGGGCGGCAAAACGGCCGGGAGCCTGGATTTCAGCCAGTACCGCGATCATGGCGCTGACCGAATGCCCGATATGAATGACCGGCCCGGTATTGGCGAACTCCTCGACAACTTCCAGCAAATCGCTGGCATAACCGCGCAGGGAGGCATATTTGTGCGGGAAGTAAGCCGACAACTCGGACTTCCCGCTGCCCACCAGATCAAACAGCACGACCTTGAAATGTTTGGCGAACACCGGCGCGATGAAGCGCCACATGTTTTGATTGCAGCCAAAACCGTGAGCAAAAATCAATGTGGCCGGTCCATCGCCCATGACGTTTACGTTATTGCGTCGCTGAACCGGCATTACTGACTCCGTACCACATGAACAATGAGTCGAGATTAACACCCTTCACAGAGCCCGCGAAGGCTTGATAGCACTAAGCTTTCACTCCCCGATGTCTTCACTCCACAGCTCAGGCTTGCTGGCAATGAAACCATGCATCATGTGCTGGCAAGTCGTGTCGTGCAGCACATCGACTTGCACCCCACGGGAGCGCAAAAGCTCCTCTTCGCCCATGAATGTCTCGTTTTCGCCCACGATGACCTTGCCGATGCCATAGAGCAGAATCGCACCGCTGCACATCGCACAGGGCGACAACGTGGTATAGAGCACAGAGTCGCGATAAACGCTGGCAGGCTGGCGACCCGCGTTCTCCAGGGCGTCCATCTCGCCATGCTTGATTGCACTGCCCTCTTGTACCCGGCGATTGTGTCCACGCCCGATGATCTTGCCGTCATGAACGATGACCGAACCGATAGGAATCCCGCCCTCGGCCAATCCCTGTTGCGCCTCATCAATGGCGGCTTGCATGAATAGGTCCATGGTGTTGTTCCTCGCTTTCGTGTTGCTTTGATAGGAGCAGGCTCTGTACGAAATGTGTTCGAGCGAAGGTGAGCCTGTTTTCAACGCTGCATCACCGAACGCAGGTGGATTTCCTGCAGAGCCTCAATGGGCGAGTGACTTCTGAGCATTGCCCAGCGCTTGGGCAACGAAAGCCTTCAGCAGTTCGGACGAACGCGCTTTCATCTGTGCGCCGACCTCGTTGTTCCTGACCTTGAACTTGTTCATCAAGGACAGGGAACTGCTGCCCTGATTCAGAGACTGCAATTCTTGCGCCGTAAAGGAATGAGCATAGGCTGCCGCAAGATTGCGGTCCCACTGCATCTGATAGGTGGGTTGCAGGCGCTGCAATTCCTTCTGCACCAGGTCCTGGGCCTGGGTCTTGCCAATGGACTGGACAAGGCTTGCAAAGGTGACAGTGCGCGACGCGACCTGATAACCCAGCCAGGCCAGGCTGTCGCCAAGATGGCGTTCCTGAACGAACAGCAGCGCCGTATCGTCCGCGTCTTCATCGGCGCGAACATCCAGAGTCAGCGCCAAGGACAGCAGCAGGCTGCATCCCAAAAGGGTCAGGCTTGTTCTGGATACACGTGCCCTGAATACAACAGGCGGCAGACCCTGATAGTCATTCATGGCCTCCTCCCGAGATGAATTGACTGCAACCTTGAACTTAACAGTTAATCCACGCTTTTCCAGAGTCGGGGTCGCATCCCGTCGAGTCATGCCGTTATCAGGAAGATCCCGTCAGCCATTGCTCACACGTCATGCGATAAATCCGTACACCCAGGCGATGGTATTGGCTATGAATAAAGCCGCTGAACCCTGTCTTGCGCAGGATATTCACCGAAGCGGTGTTTTCAGGCTGCACGATTGCAATGACCGAAGGCATGCCCAGCACGGCAAAGCCGTGCTGCAACATGGCCCGGACGGCTTCGGTGGCAAGGCCCTGGCCCCAGAAGGCGGTGCCCAGCCGGTAGCCGATCTCGACTTCCCGGACGCCATCCACCCGTTCGGCGTTAAACCCGCAAAATCCGGCGAGCCGTGACGAAGCCTTTTCAATCACGGCCATCGGCCCAAAGCCATCGGTGTCATAGCAATGAATACAGCCCTGAACGAACTCGGCGGTGGCTTGTTCGCTGAGCACGCCCCGGACCGAATAGCGCATGACCTGAGCATCCCCAAGAATCGCCGCCAGGGCCGGGATATCGGTGCTGCCCAGCTCACGGATCAGCAAGCGGGGAGTATGCAATTCAACAGGTTTTCGGCTCATGGATAAATCATAGACCGCGGTTGATATGAGTCACGTCAGCGGGTCGGGCCTCTGTATGATGGCCCGCCTCGAACAGCAGAGCCCGACCATGCCCGACATTCAGTTCAGCATCCTGCCTGATGCCTGCCGCCCCTTGCTGGACAAGTTCTACCGCGAGCATAAATCGTCCATGCGCGCCGTGCCCCGCGGGACTCTGTGGGTGGCAAAACAGTCGCAGATCGTCGGCGCTCTTTGCCTGAGCGAAGTCGCCGACGGACATTGGCTGACCGGGTTGTTTGTCGACCCGCACCTGCGTGGCCAGGCCGTTGCCCGACGCCTGATCGGGCATGCCGTGGAGCCATTGGCGGGGCCGGTCCGGCTGTTCTGTCATCCGGATTTGCTGGAGCTCTATCGGCTGAGTGGTTTCGAGCCAGCCCAGAGGCTGCCGCATGCACTGGGCGAAAAGTTCATGCGCTTCAGCCGCAGCAAGGCGCTGGTTGCCTTGTGCCGGGCAGGCCACTGAGTCAGTCGTCGGCGTTGGGGTCCATGTCCGGGAACATGACCTCGATAAAGCCGAACTTGCTGAAGTCGGTGATGCGCGAAGGGTACAACCGACCAATCAGGTGATCGCATTCGTGCTGGACCACTCGCGCATGAAACCCTTGGGCGATGCGCTGGATCGGCTGGCCGTCGGGGTCAAAACCTTCATAGCGAATGCTTTCGTAGCGATCGACCATGCCACGCAGGCCCGGCACCGACAGACAACCTTCCCAGCCCGCTTCAAGAGTTGGGCTCAGTGGCGTGATCAGCGGGTTGAGCAGGATGGTCTGCGGCACCGCTTCGGCATGGGGATAGCGCTCACTGCGCTCGAAACCGAATATCACCAGTTGCAGATCGACACCGATCTGCGGCGCAGCGAGGCCAACGCCGCCGACACTTTTCATGGTCTCGAACATATCGGCAATCAGCGTCTTGAGTTCACTGCTGCCAAACATCTCACGGGGCACAGGCGGCGCAATGCGCAACAAGCGCTCGTCGCCCATCTTCAGAATGTTGCGGATCATGGTGAGTGTCGGTCCCTTGAACGAAAAAGCGATTCTGGCACTCTGGCTCAGGATTCGTCAGCCTTTAATGTGCCATGCACCGAATGATCGCGTCCCAGCCCGGAAACATGCTGCTTGGTGGTTGAGTGTACGCCATTGTCGCCGGCCTCTTTCTCTCCGGCATCCTTGCCCTCTTGGGACATGTGCTCGATCACGGCATTCATCTCGGCACCGAGCAGCAGTACCGCCGCCGATATGTAGAAATACAGCAACAGCACAATGATCGCGCCGATGCTGCCGTACATGGCGTTGTAGTCGGCAAAAGTCTTGACGTAGAAGCCAAAGCCCAGCGACGCGATGATCCACACCACCACGGCCAGTACGGAACCGGGAGTGATGAAGCGGAATTCCTGCTTCACGTCAGGCATGACGTAATAGATCAAGGCCACGGCAATCATCAGCAGCAGGATGATCATCGGCCAGCGCAGGACGGTCCAGAGCGTGACGATGAATTCCTCCATGCCGATCTGCGAAGCGAACCAGCTCATGACCTGCGGGCCGACCACCATGAACCCTGCAGCAGCCAGCAACATGCCAGCGATGCCCACGGTGTAGAGGATCGATAACGGAAAACGCTTCCAGATAGGCCGCCCTTCAACGACGTCGTAGGCCGCATTCATGGCGCTCATCATCAGGCGCACGCCTGCCGACGCAGTCCATAACGCAACAACGATACCGATGGACAGCAAGCCGCCCTTGGATTGTTGCAACTGATCGATTACCGGGTTGACCTGCTCCAGCGCCTGAGGTGGCAGAACCAGCTCAGACTGAAGACGCAGCCAGGAGAAGAAGTCCGGCAGGTGCAGGAAACCGATCAGGGCAATCAGAAACAACAGGAACGGAAACAGCGAAAACAGCATCTGGTAGGCCAGTGCCGATGCGTAGGTAGACATCTCGTCATCGAGAAACTCAGTGACGGTACGAACCATCACTTTGCCCAGTGGCAACTGACGCATGTGAGGAAAGATCATGGCGTCTCCTTGCGCTAAAAACCCGAATACATTACATCGCCCGACCGACAAACGCTGCGATTATGCGGCTGCCCATATGCCAGTAGCATTGCACTGGCGTCAAATGGACTGGGCGAGTTGTAAAAGGTTTCAAGGCCATGATGGATAAAGGCCACCTCGGCGATGACCTTTATCCGTTCTCCTTCAGGGCTACGCCTTGTCTACACCCTTTTTCAGTACTTCCTTGGTTTTACCTTTGGCTTGCTGGGCTTCGCCCTTGAGTTCCTGCGCCTTGCCTTCGGCCTTCAACCGGTTGTTGTCGGTCGCCTTGCCGATGCCTTGCTTGACGTTACCAGCCACTTCATTAGCTTTGCCTTTGATTTTGTCGCCAGTACTGCTCATGACGTTTCTCCCGGGTCTTGAAGACCGTTCTGAAATCAAATGTCGTAACCTCGACAAGAAAATTGACCGGGGGCCGTCGCGCAGAGTTTCAATTATTTTCCCGCCAAAGCCCTCCGTTCGTCAGCTTATGGGCAGGTCTTATTTCCGGTGTTTGTGCGAGAATGCGCGTCGCAGTCAGTCTGTGCCCGGCACACTGAACAAACCGATTCACAGGAACGTTATGAAACTCGATAAAAAGCTGGCCATCGCACGCAGGAACCAGGATCTGGGCGGCGCAGTGCTGGGCGTCAACAACACCCACTTCGCCATTCTGGATACCAAGCGCAATATCTGGTGGTTCGATCTGCCCGTGGCACGCCTGCAAGTCGGCCAGTACGAATGGCTGCATCTGCTGCTGCACACTCCGGCAACCGACCAATTGCTGCACCTGAAGGTGACCACCGTCTTCATGCGTGATCACATCGAAGGCCTGGAAGTGCGCAATGCCGGCAAGCGCAAGCCGACCGTCAGCCTTGAGTTGAGCGCCGACAAGGATTCGTTCCTCAAGGACATGCGCCCCAAGGGCAGCAACCTCAGCTTTGCGGGTTTTGTGCAGAAGTAAGGGGTTCAGGCAAGGCGGCGTGTCGCCAGATACCCCGCCGTCCCGGCCAGGGCCGAGACAACGGTGCCCCAGGCCAGATCGACCAGCGCCAACTGCGCAGGCCAACCCTGCAAGGTCGCCCAGTTCGTCAGGTCGTAAGTGCCGTAGGCAATCAGCCCCAGCAGCCCGCTATACAGGGTTGCATGCCCAAGGCGTTGCGCCTTGAGCGCGGGCAGTACGCCGAATATCACCAGCCCCGCCGCGTACAGCAGATAGAACACGACCGCCGGCCCCAACAGCGGCGCGGCGAGCATCAGCGGCCCGAGCCAGTCCCGATAGGTCGAGCCCATGAGCAATCCCAGCCAGATACCATCCAGGATCAGAAAAGCCAGAAGCGTACTGAAGTAGGCTGTAAGGACTTTTTTCATGGGCGCACCCGGTATCAGGTCAGTTCGATACGGTCAGGATGAATCACAATCTGACCCTGTTTATACAAGGCACCGATAGCCTTCTTGAAGTTCCCTTTACTGACGCCGAACAGGCCACTGATGACCTGTGGATCGCTCTTGTCGCTGACCGGCAACACGCCATTGTTCTCACGCAATCTGGCGAGAATCTTGGAGTTCAGGCTGCCCGCCGCTTCGGCGCCGACCGGTTGCAGGCTCAGACTGATGTTGCCGTCGGCGCGGATTTCCTTGATGAAGCCTTTTTCCTGCTTGCCGGGACGCAGGAACTTGAACACTTCGTTCTTGTGGATCAAGCCCCAGTGCTTGTTGTTGATGATCGCCTTGAAGCCCATGTCGGTGGCTTCGGCAACCAGCAGGTCGACTTCCTGACCCACGCTGTAATTGGCAGGCGTCTTGTCCAGATAGCGATCCAGGCGCGCAGTGGCGGTGATGCGGCGCGAGTGTTTGTCCAGATAGACATGCACCACGCAATAATCACCTGCCTGCAACGTGCGCTTCTCTTCGGAGTACGGCAGCAGCAGATCCTTGGGCAGCCCCCAGTCCAGGAACACGCCGATGCTGTTGACCTCTACCACCTTCAGGCTGGCGAACTCACCCACTTGAACCTTGGGTTTTTCAGTGGTGGCGATCAGCTTGTCTTCGCTGTCCAGATAGATGAAAACGTTGATCCAGTCTTCATCTTCAGTAGGAATATCCTTGGGGATATACCGGTTGGGCAGCAGGATTTCACCATCCTGAGCACCGTCCAGATACAGACCGAAGTCAGTGTGCTTGACCACTTGCAAGCTGTTGTAACGCCCGATTAACGCCATTTGCAGATACCCTCATTACGTAGGCGGCATTCTACCCGACTTTACGTCGGCATTCGCGCGGCAGATCACCGGCCCTCGCGGCGGGCAGCGTGCTGGCGAACAGATGCCCGGGATGTGCAGGCATTACTGACCAGCTCCCGCTCGTCAGTTTTCCGGGCAGAACATCCACAGACAAAACCAGCCGCCATCAATGATGACTTCCCATTTAAAACAGAGAGTTAAGGGTGTCATGCCGGGCCTTCACCTTCACTGCTCACGGGCCGCTCATTTGGCTGCGCGTCTTATTAAGCCAGCAGAGACCCTTCATTTCCTGTACGATGGCTGGCCGTACGAAGTTTATGAAGGTTATGGCAGTCATGCGTATCAAGGCATCCCACACCAAAGCAAAGCCAGCTCCAGCCGTTGAAACGAGCGATTCGATCAACGCCCAGATCGCAGCTTTCCTTAAGTCCGGCGGCGAAATCCAGCAAATCGCCAAAGGCGTGAGCGGCCAGACTTTTACCCCGTCCAAGCACATCAACCTCGGCAAGAAGTAATTCTCCCCGACTGCTTTGCGGTTTCTATGCGCCCTGATCAATGCAGGGCGCTAGCTACATCTCCCGTCTCACTGCTAATCTCCTTCATTATCTCCAAACCAAGAGCAGGAAAACGCTCTGGTAGCAGACCCCTTTTGCTTTGCGGAATGCTTGAATGAAGAACTGGATGCTTTTCGGCGCTCTGATCTACCTGGGTGGTTGTGCATCGCAGCATTGCGAAAACGGCCCCAATGAAAATCCCCTCACTGACAGCCCTTGCCGTGCAGGCCATCTGCTGTATCAGCACGATATGCTTCAGGCCAAGCTGCTGATCAGCGAAGCTGACCGCGAAAACTACGAACTGGCCGAAGCCATGCTGCGACGCGCCGCCATCGACGATGCATCCGGTGAAGCCGAGTTCTATCAGGCAGTGTTGCTGATTCGCGAGCAGGCCGAGCAGAAGCGGATCATCGATCTGTTGCAGACCGCAGCCGACAAATACCGGCACCCTCTGGCCATCGCCCTGCTCTCCCAGCAACTGAGCATGAGCGACCCGCAAAAGTCCGAGCGCTATCGCACCGAATACGCCGAACTCGACGTGGCCAAGAGCGGCTATCCCTCGTTCGAGCAGGCTCTGGTGGTGATTCGCGGGCTGATCATTGCGCCCACCGAGACAACAGCCAGCAACTGAAGCTCCTGCGGATCGACGAACGGTCCGCATCCCCGGCATTTCATCGGTATGCTTGCGAGGCTCTAGCTCGCGGCTTGTGTCGGGCCCCTGCGCCGTTTTCGATACGCCATTGTGACCACACTCCTCGACACGCTTAAGGAGTGAGCCATGCTCAATCTTCGATTACAGATGCTGTCTCTCAGCACGCTGCTGTTGTGCCAGCAGGTTTACGCCCAGGTTCTGGAACGGGACCTGGGCGACTTCGACCTCAAACTGGCGACCACCCCCACACGCAGCATGGCTCAGGGGCTGGTGACACCCAACGGCAACTCCGGCTCCTTCCACGGCGGGCTGGACCTGACCCATGAAAGCGGCTTTTACTTCGGTCAGTGGTCACCGAACATGGGCTTTACCGAAGACACGACACTTGAAGTCGACTCCTACATGGGCTTCAAGAAACCCTTCGACAACACCCTGGGTTACGAACTGGGGATGATTCGCTACAGCTATCCCGACACCAGCCAGATCGACAGCCATGAGTTCTATGCCGGGCTGCGCGTGCTCAACAGCCGGGTTGGCGCGGCATTCAGCAATGATGTCGGCATCCGCAACAGCACTGTTTTCATCGACCTTGGCGCCATTGAGCAACTGGGCCTGGGCGTTCGCATGCAATACGCTAATCACCAGTTCGACACGCCGCAGGCCGGCGATGACGGTTCATTGATCAGCGGTTTCAACGACTGGTCATTGAAGCTGTCACGACCATGGCTGGGGATCGACATGAACCTGATTTACAGCGGATCGAGCCTCAGCGGCTCCGATTGCAGCGTCTACAGCGGCCATAATTCCCGGTGCGAAGGGATGTTCACGATCAAGGCCGTACGCTCGTTCTTCTAGGCTTGCATGACACTTCAGGTAACCGGTTTTCGTGCAACGCCTCAAGTAAGTTGAACTGCCAGCTCCTACACTCCTCTACAAGTCACTCAATGCGTCGAGGAGCTGTCATGCATTGTTTCAAAGCCTTCATTAAGCTATTGATGGCCGTGCCGTTGCTTGTTGCATGCAGCCAGGTGGGTCTGGCGTATCGCAACCTTGACGTGATCATTCCCTGGACGCTCAACGACTATCTGGACATGAGTCGTACGCAAAAGAACTGGCTCGACGAACGCCTCAAACAGCACTTGAGCTGGCATTGCAGCACACAACTGCCCGACTACCTGACCTGGTTCAATCGCCTGGAAGACATGGTTAAAAACGATCAGGTCACCCAGGCAGAGCTGGAAGCGCGTACTGAAGAAGCCAAGGAAGCCATCGCGAAAATCTCCCGCCAGATCACGCCCTCGGCCGTCGAATTGCTGGCCCGCTTCGATGACAAGCAGGTTCAGGAGATGCAGAACGCATTCGCCAAGGACAAGCGCAAACAGGAAAACAAACTCCTCAACGAGCCGCTGGACAAGCAGATCGCTGAACGCTCCGAGCGCATGGAAAAACGCCTCACGCCCTGGCTTGGCCAGTTGAGCACAGCACAGAAAGCGCGGGTTCAAACCTGGTCGGCCTCACTGGGCGAACAGAACCGTGCCTGGATAGAAAACCGCACCCGCTGGCAGAACCTGTTCCTGGCTACGGTGCAGCAACGTCAGGCCAGCGACTTCCCGCAGCGCATTGCCGCCCTGCTGCAGAATCGCGAAACCTTCTGGACGCCTGAATACCGCCAGAACTACAACAAGGCCGAGCATGCCGCGATTTCGCTGCTCGTGGACGTGATCGCACAGAGCACACCCGAGCAGCGAAAACGCCTGTTGGCCAGAATCGCAGACATGCGTGAGGACTTCGCGGACCTGGATTGCCTGAAGGCCTCACAAAAGGCATGACGGGGGCTCAGGCCACTTGCGCCTTGGACGCGACCTCATCGAAGGTCGAAGGGTCGAGTGCATCGGCCTGATCATCCAGCACCTGCCGCGGATGATCGTTGCCCGGAATGCTGCTGTCGATCATCGCCAGCAGGCTCGACCCGCGAGCGGTCAGGACAAAGTTCGAGCCCGTGCCGCCTTCCTCTTCGGGACGCGGTTCGATGTAGTTGTGCTTGAGCAATAGCGCTTCCAGATCGGCAGCTTCGGTCTTCAAGTGATCCAGATTACCCACAGACTCGCCTTCAGCAGCCTTGGCTGCCGCATGATCCTCGGCATATTTGCGCGGAGCAAAGGACTCGCCAGCGCTGTTCTGTACTTCATGGAGCAGACGTTCGATAAGGTCCCAGTTGTAAGCCATTTTGTAAAACCTCCGTCCAGCATGGATGAATAGCCCATGACGTCCGGCCACGGGCTTGCTACTCAGAGGTTGTGACCTGTTGCGAGGGTGGCCGTTCAGCCGGGGAGACGGAGGGAGATCGTTCGTGACTGAAGTCGCTCCCACAGGCTGTGTGTGGGAGCGACTTCAGTCGCGAGTGGCAGATTACTCAGCCGCAGGTGCCGGTGTGCTGCGTTTCTTCAACGGCGCCATGCCGTCCTTGCTTACCAGCGAATCAGACTTGGGACGATTGACGCTCTTGCGCTTGGTCGGCCCCTTGGCGGCAACCTTTTTCTTGTCGCCCTTGGTATCAGTCTTTTTCTTCTTGGTGCCGACAGCCTTGCCCGACGCCTTGACCTTCTTCGGTCCGCCGTAGGTGCCTTTGACTTCCTTGACGGTGCGACGCTCGAAGCTTTGCTTGAGGTAGCGTTCGATGCTGGACATCAGGTTCCAGTCGCCGTGGCAGATCAGCGAAACCGCCAGACCTTCACTGCCCGCACGCCCGGTACGGCCTACGCGGTGAACGTAATCATCGCCGCTACGTGGCATGTCGAAGTTGATGACCAGATCCAGGCCATCCACATCCAGCCCGCGCGCCGCCACATCAGTGGCCACCAGTATCTTGGCGCCGCCCTGTTTCAGACGGTCGATGGCCGCCTTGCGGTCCTTCTGGTCCTTGTCGCCGTGCAGCACGAACGCCTTGTATTCCTGAGCGACCAGACGCCCGTACAGACGATCGGCCATTGCCTTGGTGTTGGTGAACACAATGGCTTTCTGGTAGGTCTCGTTGGCCAGCAGCCAGTTGAGAATCTGCTCTTTGTGGACATTGTGGTCAGCGGTGATGATCTGCTGACGAGTACCGCTGGCCAGCTCGCTGACGTTATTGAGCTGCAGGTGCTGTGGGTCTTTCAGCACCTTGCGGATCATGTCCCGCAGACCCGAACCACCGGTGGTGGCCGAGAACAGCATGGTCTGCTGGCGGTCGGCACATTCGCCCGCCAGACGCTCGACGTCTTCGGAGAAGCCCATGTCCAGCATGCGGTCGGCTTCGTCGAGAACCAGCACTTCAACCAGCTTGAGATCCAGGTTGCCGGCGTTGAGGTGCTCCAGCAGACGACCCGGCGTACCGATCAGGATATCCGGCACCTTGCGCAGCATTGCGGCCTGGACCTTGAAATCTTCGCCACCGGTGATCAGGCCAGCCTTGATGAAGGTGAACTGCGAGAAACGCTCGACTTCCTTGAGGGTCTGCTGAGCCAGCTCGCGGGTCGGCAGCAGGATCACGGCGCGGATATCCACACGTACCTTGGCCGGGCCGATCAGGCGATTGAGGATCGGCAACACAAAAGCAGCCGTCTTGCCGCTACCGGTTTGTGCAGTCACCCGCAGGTCACGCCCTTGCAATGCCAGCGGAATAGCGGCGGCCTGCACAGGCGTAGGCTCGACAAATTTAAGCTCGGCCACAGCTTTAAGCAGGCGTTCGTGCAGGGCGAATTCGGAAAACACGGGTACTACCTCGACGAAATACAAAAATACAGCTGCATAGCGTAACGGTTTCGAGCGCCGGGGCCGAGTTTCTTTACCACTGTGGGTGGATTTTGTTGCTCGACCGGGCATTTAGCCGCGCTCTACGAGGCCGGAATGCGCGAATCGGAGGGCATCACTGGATAACCGGTGGGCATGCATGACAGTCGATCAGCACCGGACGATTGCCGCCAGCCTGAAAAATGGTCATATTATGGGCATATACCCATTAAACCAGTGACGCTTGCCTTGCCGCTGATGCCCTTGCACTGATACCGGATCTGCCATGTCAAAACTCCCCCCGGTGGTTGCTCAGCAACCCGCAGCTACAGCATCGCGCCCCATCAACTCTGCCCGTGAGAGACTGCTGACCGGGCCGATTCTGTCGACGTTACTGCTGCTCGCCTGGCCAACGGTCGCCGTACTGCTGGCACAGACCGCCGTGACCATGGCCGAAGCCTATTACGTAGGGCTTTTGGGAACGGCTGCATTGGCAGGTGTCGCTCTGGTATTTCCGTTCTACATGCTCATGGTGACGATGTCCGGCGGCGGAATCGGCAGCGGCGTAGCCTCGGCGGTAGCCCGTGCCGTTGGAGCGAGAAACGAACACGATGCCGATTCACTGCTGATGCACTCCATCATTCTCGCGGTTTTCATCGGCCTGGCATTTACAGTGGCCGCGCTCCTGCTGGGGCCTTTTCTCTACCACGCAATGGGCGGGCGCAGCGAAGCTCTGGATGCGGCCCTGAAGTATTCCAACTATCTGTTTCTGGGCGCGGTGCCCATGTGGATCGTCAACATGATCACCGCATCGCTTCGTGGCTCGGGAAACGTAAAGATCCCCGCGCTCATCACACTCATAGGCGCAATCATTCTGATCCCGGCTTCCCCGGCGCTGATCTTCGGGTTTGGTCCAGTCCCGGCAATGGGAATCGCGGGCGCCGGTACGGCCTTCGCCATCTACTACGTGGCCGCCGCGTTTTTCCTTGTGCGCTACATGGTGTCCGGCAAGACGAACCTCACCCTCCGGAAAGTCTCGTTCGAGTGGCGCCTGATCAGGGAAATATTGAAAGTCGGCCTGCCCGCTGCACTCAGCACTGTAATGACCAACCTGATTGTCATCCTGATCACCGGCGCAGTCGGGCTGGCGGGTACGGACGCGCTGGCCGCCTTCGGGATTGCTTCGCGTCTGGATTACGTGATGATTCCGCTGCTGTTCGGTTTATCGGCTGCGGTATTGACGATGGTGGGCGTCAACATAGGTGCTGGCGAAACTGATCGGGCCAGACAGATTGCCTGGATCGGGATACTTGTCGGTACCGCCTTTGTCGGGGTCATTGGCGTGATAGTCGCAGTCTTCCCGATGCTGTGGCTGCAATTTTTCAGCACCGACCCGGCCGTGCTGGAGCCTGCGAAAAACTACCTGCACATTGTTGCGCCATTCTACGGCGCACTCGGGTTCGGCTTCGTCTTCGGGTTCGCTGCCCAAGGGGCTGGCCACGCAGGCGCGCCCTTCATTGCGATTACCACTCGCATGCTTTTGGCCACGTCGCTGAGCTGGCTGGCCGCTTTGTATCTGGAGCCCCAGCTATCAAACATTGCCATTGCCACGGCTTTTTCACTGGTGGCATATGCTCTGGTCAGTTACTTCGCGATGCTCAAAGGGGTCATTCGAGCGCCTTGAGCGCTCATCACTCTTCGGTGAGCACCAGGCGTTCGTCGTAGGCAATGCTGAGCAATGCCTTGCACAGCTCACCCGCCGCGTCCTCACCGAAAGTCTTGAGAAACCGCTCCTGAGCCTGTCGCCATAACGTGCGTGCATCCTTGAACGCCTTCTCCCCCTCAGCCGTCGCAACAATAAGACGGCGGCGACGATCAGCAAGGCTCGTCTGCTGGGCAACGAGCCCATCGCGCTCAAGGGGTTTGAGGTTGTGACCCAGCGAGGAACGATCCAGAACCAGCGCATCGGCCAGTTCCTGCAAGGTAGGAGGTGATTTGGCCCGAGGAACCAGCTCCGCAAGAATCGCAAACTGGGTCGAGCGAAGCCCCGAAGGGGCCAGAGCATCATCATAGAGCTGAGTAAGCCGTCTTGAAGCCTTGCGCATTGCCGTCGCGTAGCAGCGCACGGGCGGTTGAACAGCCATTTTTGAAACGCTCTATTGATGTGGGACCTGCCGGAGTATAGCGAGGTCGACAGCTCCACCACCAATAGCAACTTGAACGATAATGTTCGTTCCCAGAAACCAGGCCTCACTGCGCGGAGAAACCGATTTGAAAAAAAGTGAGCTGCCAGTCAAAACCTGTGCGACTTGTGGGCTGCCTTTCACCTGGCGCAAGAAATGGGCGCGCTGCTGGGATGAGGTGCGTTACTGCTCGGAGCGTTGTCGGCGACATAAACGTGTTGCCTGTCATTGAGTCGTCGCGGCCAAGGCCCCTCCCACAAGTGACAGGTATGCCTTAATTGATCAGCATTAGCCCTACTGCCCCCTCACCAGCAAAGGCCTGGCCCCCAACCGGCTGATCCAGAGTGACACCACGATCAGCGCGCCCCCAATGAACAGACGACTCAGGGACTCGTGCTGGTTCCAGATCAACAGGTTGACCAAAAGGCCTACCGGCACATGCAGGACGTTGAACACGGCCAGGGTTGACCCCGAAACGAGGCATGCCCCTTTGTTCCACCAGTACATGCCCAATGCAGTGGAGCACAGGCCCAGGAACAGCAACACGCTCCATTGCTGGACGTCGGTGGGAACATTCTGCGGGTTGCCGAACATCAGGAAGGCTGGCAGGACCACGGCCAGCGCGCCGAGGTAGAAGTAGCCGAAACGCCGATAATGCGGCAGGTCGCTCGGGTGGCGCGCCACCAGATGTTTGTAGAGCACCTGCCCGGCGGCGTAGGTGAAGTTGGCCAGTTGCAGCAGCAGGAAACCGCCAAGGAAATTGCCGTCCAGCCCGTCGTAGCGAATCACGCCCGCCCCCAGCACCGCGACCACGGCAGCCAGCAAGGCCCATGGGTTGAAACGCCGGTTGAGGGCGTCCTCGATCAGGGTCACATGCAAGGGAGTGAGGATGGTGAACAGCAGCACTTCTGGCACTGTCAGGACACGGAAGCTCAGATAGAGACAGACATAGGTAATGCCGAACTGCAACGCACCGATCAGCAGCATCCCGCGCATGAAACGCGGTTCGACCTTTCGCCAGTGGGTCAGCGGAATGAATACCAGCCCCGCCAGCACCACGCGAATCAGCACGGCGAGGTAGCTGTCGACATGGCCCGCCAGATAGACACCGATCAGGCTGAAGGAAAACGCCTGGATCAGCGTAACGATAAGTAGATAGCCCATGAGCGCCCCTTTTTTGAAGGTCGCGAACATAGCGGGTTGGTGGTTTGGGTGTCTAGCGATTCTGTAGGAGCGGATTCATCCGCGAGAGTTCAGTTGAGTCAGACAGGGGTATGTCGTTTTCAATGACGTCTCGCGAATGAATTCGCTCCTACACAGTCTTCAATCAGGCCACTTCAGCGAGCCTGGCAATCGCCTGATTCAGGCCTTTCTCACTGAATTCACCGCCCATGTTCAAGCCTTCGGCATGGATAAAGCTGACATCGTGAATCCCTACGAAACCCAGTACCTGGCGCAGGTAGGGTTCCTGATGATCATTGTTGCTGCCGGCATAGATGCCGCCGCGGGCGGTCAGCACGAAAGCGCGTTTGTCGGTCAGCAAGCCTTGGGGGCCGGTTTCGCCGTATTTGAAGGTCACGCCGGCACGCAGCACATGATCGAACCAGGCCTTGAGGGTGCTGGGGATAGTGAAGTTGTACATCGGTGCCGCCAGGACCAGCACGTCGGCAGCGATCAGTTCATCGGTCAGCAGGTTGGAACGCTCCAGCGCGGCTTGCTCGATGGCAGTACGCTGCTCGGCAGGCTTCATCCAGCCGCCAAGCAGGGTTGCGTCCAGGTGAGGAACAGGATCGATGGCCAGGTCACGCACAGTGATTTCATCGCCAGGGTGCGAATTTTTCCACTGACTGATGAATTGCTGGGTCAGTTGACGGGAAACCGAATCCTGTTGACGAGCGCTGCTTTCGATAATGAGTACGCGGGACATGACCTGTGATCTCCATCCAAGAATGTGTTGAGTCGATGGAGAGAAGGCTAAACGTGAACCTATCGATAAAAAAGCGCAAAAACCTGCTTCTATATATCGAATAATTTGTCTTATCCCGCAGAGCGCTCTACTCTCAGGCCTATGCAGGCTCACAACTGAGCGTGATCCGCAGCTTGATAATGCTGCGATTGAACTTGGACGAGACATCGACGCTTTTCCCGGCGGCCACCTGAACACGACGAGTGCGTGGCGCCTCGGGACCGTTGCGAAACACCACCGAGCACTTGGCATCGACACTGCCGTAGTTGTTCACGGTGATGGAGCCGGTGTCGTGGTAGGTGTCGTGGCTGTTGTAGTCGATCTGAACGCCCTGATACTGCTTCTCCACCTCGATTGGGTAGGCAAAAGCACTCAAGGGCAGCATCGCCAGCAATACGCAGCACAATCTGTTCATCCGACAGTCTCCAGAGAAAGGACTGTCAGAGTAGGACAATAGGGATAGAAAGAGGAATAACAGAATGAAAGCCCCTCGCGTGACCCTCGATCAATGGCGCACTTTGCAGGCCGTTGTCGATCACGGTGGTTTTGCCCAGGCAGCCGAGGCCCTGCACCGCTCACAGTCGTCAGTGAGTTACACCGTTGCGCGGATGCAGGATCAGCTCGGTGTGCCGCTGTTGCGCATTGATGGGCGCAAGGCTGTATTGACCGAGGCTGGAGGCGTGCTTCTGCGTCGTTCGCGACAACTGGTCAAGCAAGCCAGCCAACTGGAAGATCTGGCTCATCACATGGAGCAGGGTTGGGAGGCTGAAGTGCGTCTGGTGGTCGATGCGGCCTACCCCACCGCGCGACTGGTACGCGCCTTGACCGCCTTTATGCCGCAAAGCCGTGGCTGTCGGGTGCGGTTACGCGAAGAAGTGTTGTCGGGCGTCGAGGAAGTGCTGCTTGAAGGCGTGGCCGACCTGGCGATCAGCGGCTTCAGCATTCCCGGTTATCTGGGCACGGAAATGAGCACTGTGGAGTTCACGGCAGTTGCCCATCCCGAGCATCCCTTGCATCTGGCCAATCGCGAATTGACGTTCCAGGACCTGGAAAGCCAGTTGCAAGTAGTGATCCGCGACTCAGGCAGGCAACAGCCGCGTGACGTCGGCTGGCTCGGCGCCGAACAGCGCTGGACGGTCGGCAGCCTCGGCACGGCGACCACTTTTGTCAGCAGCGGCCTGGGCTTTGCCTGGTTGCCACGACACATGATCGAACGGGAACTCAAGGACGGCGTGCTCAAGATACTTCCGCTGGACAAGGGTGGCAGTCGCAATCCGTCGTTCTATCTTTACTCAAGTAAAGACAAGCCATTGGGGCCGGCGACACAGATCCTGATCGACTTGATCCGAACGTTCGACACGGCGCCGCTGACAGCGGCATTCGCGGCGCCTCAACAAGCCTGACGGGGAAGGACCCAATGACTTTTTTCGAGCATGACGGCTGTTCGCTGCATTACGAGGAATACGGCCAGGGCGAACCGGTATTACTGCTGCACGGCCTGGGCTCCAGTTGCCAGGACTGGGAATACCAGATTCCGGCACTGGCCGAACACTATCGGGTCATTGTCATGGATGCCCGAGGCCACGGCCGCTCGGACAAGCCCCATGAGCGTTACAGCATCAAGGGCTTCAGCGCCGATGTCGAAGCCCTGATCGAGCATCTGCATCTGGGGCCGGTGCATGTCATCGGCCTGTCCATGGGCGGGATGATCGGTTTTCAGATAGCAGTCGATCAACCGCATCAGCTCAAGAGCCTGTGCATCGTCAACAGTGCGCCACAGGTCAAGGTCCAAAGCTTCAGCGACCTCCTGCAATTGATCAGGCGCTGGACGCTGTCGCGGGTGGTGAGCATGAACACCCTGGGCCATGCGCTGGGCAAGCTGTTGTTCCCCAAACCGGAGCAGGCCGAACTGCGCCAGAAAATGGCCGAGCGCTGGAGCAAGAATGACAAGCGCGCTTACCTGGCCAGTTTCGATGCGATTGTCGGCTGGGGTGTGGAGAAAAAGCTGTCGAGGATTACCTGCCCGACGCTGATTATCAGCGCTGACCGCGACTACACGCCGGTAGCGCTCAAGGAAGCCTACGTCAAACGGCTACCCAACGCCCGACTGGTGGTCATCAAGGACTCCAGACACGCCACGCCGCTGGACCAGCCCGAGCAATTCAACCGGACCGTTCTGGAATTCATCGCGTCAACGCAGGTCTGAAAAACCACAAGCGGTTCACATGCGGGGTTTCGGGTGTCGATCCCACTGGGCAAAAAAAGCCAAACGTGGTTACCTTGCCAGCCACAGTCGACATATTCACTGAAGGACTCTCTGCCCCATGCTGAAAAAAATCGCCCTCGCCGCCTGCTCCGTGCTGTTCGCAGCCAACCTGATGGCGGCCCAGCCTCCGGCCAAGGCCACTCATGTGGTGCTCAACACCAGCTTCGGCGAGATTGAACTTGAACTCGCTAACGACAAGGCGCCCATCAGCACTCAGAACTTCCTGGGTTATGTCGACAGCGGTTTCTACAACAACACCATTTTTCATCGCGTGATCCCGGGTTTCATGGTCCAGGGCGGCGGTTTCACCCAGTATCTGGTGCAGAAGCCCACCAAGGACCCGATCAAGAACGAAGCACAGAATGGCCTGCATAACGTGCGCGGTACCATTTCCATGGCCCGCACCTCTAGCGTGAACTCTGCGACCAGCCAGTTCTTCATCAACACCAATGACAACGCCATGCTCGACAACGGTGTGCGCGACTACGGTTATGCGGTGTTCGGCAAAGTGGTCAAGGGCATGGACGTGGTGGACCAGATCGTCAATGCCCAGACCAGCAACCAGAAAGGCATGCAGAACGTGCCAATCGACCCGATCCTGATCAAGTCGGCCAAGCGCGTCGAGTAAAGGGAACTCAGGTGCATGCAGCCCGGCACTCAACACCGGGCTCATGCGCTCTGTCAGGGAGAGCCTCCAATCATCGAGGAGAACCCACATTGCGTGGGTATCATTGCCAATGCTTTATCGTCGTTTTGAAAAGCTGATCGATACCTTCCGAGACGCACCTACCGCCTCCCCGCCCAACACCGTTCTAGCGTTCTACGTCTATTACCTGCGCCAGGTATGGCCTGTTTTCTCCGCGCTGCTGGTCGTCGGGCTGATCGGCGCACTGATCGAAGTGGCGCTGTTCAGTTACCTGAGCCGCATCATCGACCTTGCCCAGACAACGCCGGCCAAGGACTTCTTCACTGTCCATGGCAACGAGCTGATCTGGATGGTGATCGTGACCCTGCTGCTGCGTCCGGTCTTCGTCGGCCTGCATGACCTGCTGGTGCATCAGACCATCAGCCCCGGCATGACCAACATGATTCGCTGGCAGAACCACAGTTACGTGCTCAAGCAGAGCATCAACTTCTTCCAGAACGATTTCGCCGGGCGCATCGCCCAACGCATCATGCAGACCGGCAACTCCCTTCGCGATTCGGCCGTGCAGGCCGTGGATGCGCTGTGGCATGTGCTGATCTACGCCATCAGCTCGCTGGTACTGTTCGCTGAGGCGGACTGGCGCCTGATGATTCCGCTGATGCTCTGGATCGCTGCCTACATCCTGTCACTGGCCTACTTCGTGCCCAGGGTCAAGGAGCGCTCGGTGGTGTCCTCGGATGCGCGCTCCAAACTCATGGGGCGGATCGTCGATGGCTACACCAATATCACCACCCTCAAGCTGTTTGCCCACACCAACTTCGAGGAGCAGTACGCCCGCGAAGCCATCAGCGAGCACACCCACAAGACCCAGATGGCCGCCCGCGTGGTCACCGCCATGGATACGGTCATCACCACCATGAATGGTCTGCTGATCGTGTCCACCACCGGCCTGGCCCTGTGGCTCTGGACCCAGTCGCTGATCTCGATGGGCGCCATCGCCCTGGCGACGGGGCTGGTGATCCGTATCGTTAACATGTCCGGCTGGATCATGTGGGTGGTCAACGGCATTTTCGAGAACATCGGCACCGTGCAGGACGGTCTGGAAAGCATCTCGCAGCCGGTCACGGTCAACGACAAGCCTGCCGCACCGCAGTTGAAGATCGACAAGGGCGGCGTGAAGTTCGAGGGTGTGGATTTCCACTACGGCAATGGCAACGGCATCATTCACAACCTCAACCTGGATATCCGGCCGGGGGAGAAAATCGGTCTGATCGGCCCTTCCGGCGCGGGCAAGTCGACACTGGTCAACCTGCTGCTGCGCATGTACGACGTACAGGCAGGCCAGATTCTGATCGATGGCCAGGATATCTCTGACGTTACTCAGGAAAGTCTGCGGGCACAGATCGGCATGATCACCCAGGACACGTCGCTGTTGCACCGTTCGATCCGCGACAACCTGCTGTATGGCAATCCGGGCGCAACCGACGAGCAACTGTGGGATGCCGTACACAAAGCCAGCGCCGAAGAGTTCATCCCGCTGCTGTCCGACTCCGAAGGCCGCACCGGTTTCGATGCCCATGTCGGGGAGCGTGGCGTGAAACTGTCCGGTGGTCAGCGGCAGCGCATCGCGATTACGCGGGTTCTGCTCAAGGACGCGCCGATCCTGATCATGGACGAAGCCACATCAGCGCTGGACTCGGAAGTCGAAGCCGCGATTCAGGAAAGCCTGGAAACCCTGATGCAAGGCAAGACCGTCATCGCCATCGCCCACCGCCTCTCGACCATCGCCCGCATGGATCGTCTGGTGGTTCTGGAGAAAGGCCAGATAGCCGAAACCGGCACCCACGCCGAACTGCTGGCCCGTGGCGGGTTGTATGCACGCTTGTGGCAGCATCAGACCGGCGGGTTTGTAGGGGTTGATTGAGACAACCTGTAGGAGCGAATTCATTCGCGAATAAATTCGCTCCTACACGCCTGACTGCCGATACGGCAAAGCCCCTCGCGCATCCTCGGCGTAAGCCAGGATGCCGACCCGCTCCTGCTCCAGGAAGTCACTCACGGCGTCCTTCAATCCCGGATGCAGCAGGTAGTGCCAGGAATGGGTGATCTGTGGCTCGAAGCCACGAATCAGCTTGTGCTCTCCCTGCGCTCCCGCATCGAAACGCTGCAGCCCCTTTTCGATGGCGTAATCCATGCCCTGATAGAAACAGGTCTCGAAATGCAGGCGGTCGAATTCCGCCAGGCATCCCCAGTAACGGCCATAGAAACTGTCGCCACCAGTAAGACTGAACGCCATGGCCACCGGACGATGGCCCTGACGGGCCAGCACCACACGAATAGCCTCGGGCATGCGCTCGGCCAGCAGGCTGAAGAATTCTCGCGTCAGGTACGGCGCCTGCCCGCGTACTTCATAGGTATTGGAATAGCAGGCATAAACGAAGTCCCACAGCACCTCGCTCATCTGCGCCCCTTCAAGCCACTCGAACTCGATCCCCTGCCCCGCGACCTGCTCACGCTCCTTGCGCATCTGTTTGCGTTTGCGCGAACTCAAGGCATCGAGAAAGTCCTGAAAGTCCCGATAGCCACGGTTATGCCAATGGAACTGGCAGCCATAGCGCTGCAACCAGCCCGGCTGAGCGCTCAGCAGGGCATCGGCAGCAGGGTCGGTGAAGTTCACATGGGCGCTCGACAAGCCTTCGCCTTGCAGATAGCCCGGCAACCCCGCGAGTAATTGCAGACCGGCCTCTGGCGTTTGCGCCAGGACCCGCGCCCCACTCACCGGGCTGAACGGCACAGCCGCAAGCAGTTTGGGGTAGTAAGCGATGCCCGCACGCCGACAGGCATCAGCCCAGCCGTGATCGAAGACGTATTCGCCGTAGGAATGCCATTTACGGTAAGCGGGCAATGCAGCAATCAGTTCGCCGTTCTCGTAATGAAGCAAATGCTCGGCCTTCCAGCCCGAACGAGGCCCGAGGCTGCCGCTGTCTTCCAGGGCGCTGAGAAAGGCGTGACGAAGGAAAGGCTGGCCATCGGGAACCAGCGCATCCCAGTGCGCAGGCACAACATCACTGAGGCTGGCGGTTGGTAAGGACATGCAGGCTTTCCAGACTGATCGAAGGACGCAGCAGTATCCCCCATCGAAACGCAATGTTCACGAATTGTTGCTGCGAAGGCTCTAGCTCGCATGTTTACGACTTTTAATCGTCACCAACATGCCATCGTATTGCCACCTTACTGAAATAACCAGTCGCAATACTGGCGCCTGTTTTTAGAACAGAGGGTACTAACCCTCACCGCGCCCTGCCTGTTGGGTGGTTTTTACAAGGATGGTTTTCGCCATCCGCTATTCAGTTATGGAGATTGACATGCGTCTTGTTTCTACACGTACTGCAGCCGCCCTTTCCGGCAGCCTGGCATTGGCCATGAGTGTTTCCGCCAACGCCGCAGTCGACGCTAAACTGCTGGACATGCTGCGGGCCAACGGCTCGATCAATCAGGCCCAATACGCTGAGTTGCAGACCGAACTGGCAAAAGACCAGCAGGCTCAGAAACAAGCGTTGGCAGATATCCAGCAGAGCAAGTCTGCCTCTCAAGCCGAGTTCGAGAAAAAGATCGCCTGGGCCACCAAGACCCAATTCAAGGGTGACGTGCGCGTCCGTCAGGAAACCATCAACATCGACGGCCAGACCAACGCTCAGGACAAAGACCGCCAGCGTATCCGTGCCCGTCTGGGTGCTTACACCGAAATCAACCCTCAGGTGAGCACCGGTATCCGTATCGCCACCGGCGGCAGCAGCGATGCACGCTCCACCAACCAGGATCTGGACGGCTACTTCGTCAAGAAGGATCTGTGGCTGGATCTGGGCTACATCGACTACGCCCCGACTGCGGTCAAGGATCTGCACGTGATCGGCGGCAAGATGAACCAGCCATGGGTCAGCATGGGCGACGTCATCTGGGATAGCGACATCAACCCGGAAGGTCTGGCGGCCACCTACAAACTGCCGCTGGGCGGCAAGACCGAACTGTTCGGCAGCGCCGGTCACTACACCCTCAAGGACAACATCGACGGCGACGGCACCCAGTTCCGTCACGACCTGACCATGTACGCCGGCCAGTTGGGTGCCCGCTTCGCACCGACCGATGACCTGAAAGTCACCCTGGGCGGCAGCCTCTACGGTTTCCGTAACGACAAGGACAGTGCTGCCCTGCGCGTCAACGGCAACACCACCAACCAGTTCCGTCTGTATGAAGGTTTCGGCCAGATCGACATCAGCGGCCTGGCCTTGCCGCTGGCTCTATATGGACAGTACGTCGTCAACAATGACAGCACTGACGATCAGGACACTGCCTGGCTGACCGGTGTGAAGACCAAGGTGTTCGGCTTCAACCTCGACTACAACTACCGCGACACTCAGCGTAACGCTGTGGTCGGCGCCTTCACCGACTCGGACTTCGCCAACGGCACCACAGGTTCACGCGGGCACAAGCTCAAAGTCGGTTACGAAATCGACAAGAATTTCTCTGTCGGCGCAACTTACTTCCTGACCAAAGCCGACTACGCTACTTCAACCAGCCCACGTGATGCAGATGTGAATACCCTGCAGCTGGACGTAGAAGCCAAGTTCTAACGCAAACTGGCTGCGCGTCGATCATGCGGCGTTGAAAACAGGCTCGTGCGCGAGTCCGATCGGAATGCTCATTTACAGCAGTAAAGTCGAGCGCGACTCCGACCGTTCCTCGCCTGTTTTCGCCTTGCCTGATCACCGCTCGCCGACGTTTCGTAAATAGCTACACGCTCTCGTTTTTGACAGGCTGGCCTTGGCATATCGATCCCCATCATCCGTCGATCTGCCAATGTCAGCCTGTCTTTCTTTTCAGGCTCTATAGCCCTTCAGGCAGTGATCAGCACTTGCGCAGGATCACGCTGCCAATCGAATAACCCGCCCCGAACGAACTGAGCACACCCAGCGCGCCTTTGGGCAAGTCGTCCTGATAGGAATGAAAGGCAATCACTGAACCTGCAGAACTGGTGTTGGCATAGGTATCGAGAATGACCGGTGCCTCTTCGACGCTGGCTTCGCGCCCGAGCAGTTTCTTGACGATCAGGTGGTTCATGCTCAGGTTCGCCTGATGCAGCCAGAAACGCTGCACGTCACTGGCATTCAAACCGTTTTCATTCAAATGGGTACCCACCAGTTCCGCCACCATCGGGCAGACATCGCGGAATACCTTGCGGCCTTCCTGAACGAACAGCTTGTCCGGCGCACCTTCACCTTCATCCGAAGCCCGATTGAGAAAACCGAAGTTGTTGCGGATGTTGTTGGAGAAGGTGGTCAGCAGTTTGGTGCTGACGATATCGAACTGATGCGCAGACGTAGCCAGATCGGCACGCTCGACAACCACGGCAGTAGCACCGTCGCCAAAAATGAAGTGGCTGTCGCGGTCACGGAAATTCAAATGTGCCGTACAGATTTCCGGGCTGATGACCAGCAACGCACGGGCCTGACCCAACTGCACGCTGTTGCAGGCGGCCTGAATGCCAAAAGTGGCCGAAGAACAGGCGACGTTCATGTCGAAGCCATAGCCCTGCACACCGAGGGCTGACTGGATTTCGATGGAAATGGCCGGGTAAGCGCGTTGCAGATTGGAACAGGCGACGATCACGCCATCGATATCGGCTGCAGTCTTGCCTGCGCGCTGCAAGGCTTGCTCGGCAGCGGCCACGCCCATCTGGCAGAGAATCGACCACTCGTCATTGGAGCGCTCCGGCAGATTCGGCTTCATGCGCTGCGGATCGAGGATGCCTTGCTTGTCCATCACAAAACGGCTCTTGATACCCGAGGCCTTTTCGATGAAGGCTGCACTGGACTCGCTCAGCGCCTCGACTTCACCACGCTCGATGGCGGCTGCGTTCTCGCTATTGAATTGGGCGACATAGGTATTGAAAGACTGCACCAGCTCTTCGTTTGAGATGCTGTTGGCCGGGGTGTACAGGCCTGTGCCGCTGATGACGACGTTGTGCACGGTCGTTCCTCTCTTATGAATGTTGCTGGTAGTAGTACGGTAAGTGGCGGCCAACAACTTATTGGAACCAGCGTACCAATACGCATGTAAAAACAGCCTGCGGGGGCAGGACAACACCCCGAGGCACACTTCAAGGCAAGGCGCGAAGTGTGCCATAACGGCGGGGGTTTGGCGCTAGTCAGGCGACCGGGAACGGTACGCAATCTGTGTGGGACCGGATTTATCCGGGAAGAGGTCTGTACTTCCAGAGCCTCTTCATCGGCAGAGAGAATGCCTTCCCGGATAAATCCGGTCCTACGGTTTGTACAGGAATCGTGTTCTCAGGCTTCCACCTGACTCCACTGCTTGCTCAGACGCTTGTCCGATACGGGCATTCGGGTGCCCAGTTGCTGCGCGAACAGGGACACGCGATATTCTTCCAGCCACCAGCGGTAGACCACCAGTTCCTGATCGCGCTTGCCTTCCTGGGCATGTTTGGAGGCGCGGGCCTGATATTGCGCCCACAGGCCGGAGAGTTCGATGCTCCAGACCCGGTCCTTCTGTACCTGACCCGGCAGTTTTTCCAGACGGATTTCGATAGCCTTCAGATAACGCGGCAGTTCCTTGAGCCACTGGGCAGGGGTTTCGCGCACGAAGCCCGGATAGACCAGTTGCCCCAACTGGGACTTGATGTCGTTCAACGCCACAGCCTGGGACAGGTCGATCTTGCCCTTGAAGCGCTTTTGCAGGCCGTGCCAGAGCTTGAGAATCTCCAGGGTCAGCTTTGCCAGACGCTCTGCATGCTCGGTCCAGTTGCCACGCTTGCGCTCGGCCAGCGACAGCAGACCTGCGCCGTCACGGGGCAGCTCCGCTTCGCCTTCCAGGATGCACGTGTCGAGGCTCGCCAGCAGAATGTCTTCCACCAGCGCATCGATACGCCCAAGCTCGCGATGCAACAAGGCCAGCTCGGTTTGCCCCGGCAACTTGCTGCGCAGGAACTTGGCCGGCTCTGCCAATTGCTGCAAGAGCAAGCGCTGCAAGGCCCGGCGATGTTGATACTCAGCCTCGGCCTGGGTCGAGAAGCGCCCTTCCTTGACCGTGCCCGCCTCTTCCACCAGAGCCGGATACACCGTCATCGACAGGCCGGCAATGTTTTGCTGAGTCTTCTGAGCCACCGGGGCAAATACCTTGGCCTCCACCGGCTGCTGACTTTTCGCGCTTTGCGGCACTGCCAGTGCTGCCTGGCTGGCCTCGGCAAAACGCGCCGTCAGCTCGGCCAGATCACGCCCCTCGCCAAGGAACTTGCCGCTGCCGTCGAGGATTTCCAGATTCATTTTCAAGTGGTTTTCAAGCTGCTGAGCCGCTTCGGCCCAGGCTTCGTCCGCCACTCTTGCGCCGGTCATGCGCAGCAGTTCACGCCCCAATGCCTGAGGCAAAGAGCCTTCGCCAAAGGTGATGCGCTGCAAGGCCGCCTTCACGAAGTCCGGCACCGGCACGAAGTTCTTGCGGATGGCTTTGGGCAGGTTGCGAACCAGCGCAATGCACTTGGTTTCCAGCAAGCCCGGAACCAGCCATTCCAGACGCTCGACCGGCAACGACAGCAACAGCGGCGCCGGTACGCGCAGGGTGACACCGTCACGGGGATGGTTCGGCTCGAAGTGGTAAGTCAGTGCTAGGCTCAGCTCACCCAGGCGCAAGGTGTCGGGGTACTGCGCAGCCGTCACTTCACTGGCTTCGCGGGCCAGGACGTCCTCTTCTCGCATGATCAACAGTTGCGGATTTTTCTGGCTATTGACCTTGTACCAGCTGTCAAAGGTTGCGGTCTGGTGAATCTCGGCCGGAATCCGCGCCTCGTAGAAACTGTAGAGCGTGTCTTCGTCGGCCAGAATGTCGCGACGGCGGGCCTTGGCTTCCAGTTCGTCCAGTTGCTCCAGCAGGCGAGTGTTGGCGCTCAGACACTTGGCGCGGGACTGAATATCGCCACGCACCAGCCCTTCGCGGATAAACAGTTCACGGGAAACAACCGGATCGACCGGGCCGTAATGCACCGGACGACGACCGACAACGATCAGCCCGAACAGGGTGATCTGCTCGAAAGCCACCACCTGACCGCGCTTTTTCTCCCAGTGCGGCTCGAAGTGGTTTTTCTTGACCAGATGCCCGGCCAGCGGCTCGATCCAGTCGGCATCGATTTTGGCGACCATGCGCGCATAGAGCTTGGTGGTTTCCACCAGTTCGGCGGTCATCAGCCATTGCGGGCGCTTCTTGCCTAACCCCGACGACGGATGAATCCAGAAGCGCCGCTGCCGCGCGCCCAGGTAATCGCCCTCTTCCGCCTTCTGGCCGATCTGGCTCAGCAAGCCGGAGAGAATCGCCTTGTGGAATTTGGGATAGTCGGCAGGTTCCTTGTTGATCGCCAACTGCAAGTCACGGCAGATCAGGCTCAATTGCCGATGGGAATCGCGCCACTCGCGCAGCCGAAGGTAATTGAGGAAGTTGCGGCGGCACCAGTTGCGCAACGGGCTGGCCGTCAACGCCTGGCGCTGCTCCTCGAAACCGCGCCACAGATTGACCAGCCCGGCAAAGTCCGAGTCGGCATCCTTCCATTGCGCATGAGCCTGATCGGCAGCCTGCTGGCGCTCGGGCGGACGTTCGCGCACATCCTGCACCGACATGGCGCTGGCGACGATCAAGACTTCCTGAAGGCTGCCCTGCTTCGCCGCTTCAAGCAGCATGCGCCCCATGCGCGGGTCGACCGGTAGCCGCGCCAACTGGCGGCCCAGCGGCGTGAGCTGGTTTTCGCGATTGACGGCGGACAGCTCCTGCAACAGGTTGAAGCCGTCACTGATGGCCTTGCCGTCCGGCGGCTCGATAAACGGGAATGCCGTGATTTCCCCCAGACGCAGATGCAGCATCTGCAGGATGACCGCCGCCAGGTTGGTGCGCAGAATCTCCGGGTCCGTGAATTCAGGACGCCCGTTGAAATCCTCTTCGCTGTAAAGACGCACGCACAACCCGGGCTCGACCCGGCCACAGCGCCCTTTGCGCTGGTTGGCACTGGCCTGGGAAATCGCTTCGATGGGCAGGCGCTGGACCTTCGCCCGATAGCTGTAGCGGCTGATGCGCGCAGTACCGGTATCAATCACATAACGAATGCCCGGCACTGTCAGGGAAGTCTCGGCGACGTTGGTCGCCAGCACCACGCGCCGCCCAGGGTGCGACTGGAAAATCCGCTGCTGTTCGGCGGGCGACAGGCGCGCATACAACGGCAGAATTTCCGTGTGCTTGAGTTGAGCCTTGCGCAGCACTTCCGCCGCGTCACGGATCTCTCGCTCGCCGGGCAGAAACACCAGCACATCACCGGGGCTCTTGCGTTCGCTGCGCTCGAAAGCCGCCAGCTCATCCAGTGTGGCCAGAATCGCCTGATCGACTGTCAGGTCCTCTTCGACGCTATTGCCTTCTTCGTCCTGTTCGCTGGTCAGAGGGCGATACCAGGTTTCCACCGGGAAGGTGCGACCGGACACTTCGACGATGGGCGCCTTGTCGAAGTGCTCGGAGAAACGCTGCAGGTCGATGGTGGCGGAGGTGATGATCACCTTGAGGTCCGGGCGACGCGGCAGCAGGGTTTTCAGATAGCCCAGCAGGAAGTCGATGTTCAGGCTGCGTTCGTGGGCTTCGTCGACGATGATGGTGTCGTAGCGTTCCAGAAAGCGGTCATGCTGGGTTTCAGCCAGCAGGATGCCGTCGGTCATCAGCTTGATGAGGGTATTGCTGTCGCTTTGATCCTCGAAGCGCACCTGATAACCGACCAGTGCGCCCAAGGGCGTGGCCAGTTCTTCCGCAACCCGGCTGGCAACGCTGCGCGCCGCGATACGGCGGGGCTGGGTATGGCCGATCAGACCGTGCTGGCCGCGACCGATTTCCAGGCAGATCTTGGGCAACTGGGTGGTTTTACCCGAACCGGTCTCACCGGCAATGATGAGTACCTGATGCTTGAGCAGCGCTTCCTTGATTTCATCGCGCTTGGCGGCAATCGGCAGGTTTTCGTCATAACGGATCACCGGCACGCTATCGCGCCGCGAAGTCACCTGAGCAAAAGACGCCTGCACCTTCTCCACCCACTGCGCCAGCTTCGCTTCGTCAGGCTTCTTGCGCAGCTCATGCAGTTGACGACGCAAACGATGGCGATCGCTGATCATCGCGTGATCGAGGTTTTTCAGCAGTTGGTCGACGGAGGGAGATTCTTCGGTCATCAGGCGCGCAGGGTCTTTTTGCAGATGCGGAGCGCGGATTGTCGCAGATTTGCAGGGGGGATGCTTTTGCGAATGACGTGGGAGATCAACCGCTGCCTCGGCGCTGTCACGCAATCACAAGGAGTAATGCCGATCAGTCAAGGCACAAACAACACGTGTGGGAGGCAGCTTGCTGGCGAAAAAAGCCTGAAACTGGCAGATATTCTGCGTCGTACGCTGAAGTCGCCAGCAAGCTGCCTCCCACAAAGTGATTTATTGACCTTAACTGATCGGCATTACAAGGAGCAGACTTACTTCTTGACGCCCAGCTTTTTCAGCTCTTCGTCACGCAGTTCGCGGCGCAGGATCTTGCCGACGTTGGTGGTCGGCAGAACATCCCGGAACTCGACGCTGCGCGGTACCTTGTAGCCGGTCAGGTTGGCGCGCATGTGCTCCATGACCTGCTCTTTGGTCAAGGTGACGCCAGGTTTGGCGACCACGAAAACCTTGATCGCTTCGCCGGATTTTTCGTCCGGTACACCAATGGCTGCGCATTGCAGTACGCCCGGCAAGCCTACCAGCACATCTTCCAGCTCGTTGGGGTAGACGTTGAAACCCGAGATCAGAATCATGTCTTTCTTGCGATCGACGATACGCATGTAGCCATCGGGCTGGATAATCGCGATGTCGCCCGTCTTGAGCCAGCCTTCGGCATCGAGCATTTCGTCGGTGGCTTCCTGGCGCTGCCAGTAGCCCTTCATGACCTGAGGGCCTTTGACACACAGTTCGCCCACTTCACCCAATGGCAACTCGTTGCCCGCATCGTCGATGACCTTGCACAGGGTCGAAGGCACGGGAATACCGATGGTGCCTATCTGGATGTTGCTGATGGGGTTGACCGTCGCCACCGGGCTGGTTTCGGTCATGCCGTAACCTTCGCAGATCGAGCAATTGGTGACTTCCTTCCAGCGCTCGGCCACTGCCAGTTGCAACGCCATACCGCCAGACAGCGTGACTTTAAGGCTGGAGAAGTCCAGGTTGCGGAACTCCTGGTTATTGCACAGCGCAACGAACAGGGTGTTGAGCCCCACGAAACCGCTGAACTTCCACTTCGACAACTCCTTGACCATCGCCGGTAGATCGCGAGGGTTGCTGATCAGGATGTTGTGGTTGCCGATAAGCATCATCGACATGCAGTGAAAGGTGAAGGCATAGATGTGGTACAGCGGCAGCGGCGTGATGAGGATCTCGCAACCTTCATGCAGGTTGGAGCCCATCAGCGCCTTGCATTGCAGCATGTTGGCGATGAGGTTGCGGTGGGTAAGCATCGCGCCCTTGGCCACGCCCGTGGTGCCGCCGGTGTATTGCAGCACCGCAACATCGTTGTTGTCGGGCGACGCTTCATTGACAGGCTGGCCACGGCCCTTGCTCAGGACGTCGTTGAACCTGATGGCGTTGGGCAGGTGATAGGCCGGCACCATCTTCTTGACGTACTTGATGACGCTATTGATCAGCAGGCGCTTGAGCGGCGGCAGCAGGTCGGCGACTTCGGTGACGATGACGTGCTTGACCTGGGTCTTGGGCACGACCTTCTCGGCCAGATGCGCCATGTTCGCCAGACAGACCAGTGCCTTGGCTCCGGAGTCATTGAACTGGTGTTCCATTTCCCGCACGGTGTACAGCGGGTTGGTGTTGACCACGATCAGGCCAGCCCGCATGGCTCCAAATACTGCTACTGGATATTGCAGGACGTTGGGCAACTGGACCGCAATACGGTCGCCCGGTTGCAGGTCGGTATGCTGTTGAAGCCAGGCAGCGAAAGCACCCGAGAGCTCATACAGCTCGCCATAGGTAATGGTCTTGCCCAGGTTGCTGAAGGCCGGTTTATTGGCGAAGCGCTGACAAGACTGCTTCAATACCGCCTGGACGTTTGGATACTCATCAGGATCGATCTCGGTAGCGATACCGGACGGGTATTTATCCTTCCAGAAGTTCTCGATCATGCAAGCCAGCTCCGTAGCGATAGCGAATTCTTCACACCGCTGTACGCGATGATTTTTTTGTGTTTTGGAATTATGCTGTTTCCCGCTTTTTCCGCTTCATGACTGGGCAGAAAGCGGGCCGAGAGTAGCAGCTTTGCCAGAGGCCGCCTAGAGGCAAAAAAGCCCTGACCAGTCACAATAATGACTCTTGAATAACAAAAGGTCATTTTTAGAGCAATGATTCTATTTATTGCAAATCAAACCGGAAACACTGGGCCAAACACTCGGCGCACACCACGAAACATCCTCCCCGGACACCTCCCCGATCATCGCGACACCCACCCCGCACGCCAGCCTGAAATGATGACTACGTGATTTTTGCAGTCGGGCAGACTGGCGTTTGTCATCGGCGATACACTGAATGGACACCTCATTCGGGCATCGATCCAGACTCGGGAAATTGCCATGAACCACGAAGCCTTCTGGCTTGATGCCAGTGATCACAGTCGCCTCCACGTCAATGCCTGGCTACCGGCGCAAAAGCCGAAAGCCGTTGTGATGCTGTCTCACGGAATGGCCGAGCACAGTGGACGTTATGCAAGACTGGGCGCCGCATTGAACGCGGCAGGCTTCGCACTCTATGCCCATGACCAGCGCGGACACGGGCTGACGGCCTCGCAAGGCGAACTGGGTCACTACGCCGATGAAGACGGCTGGAGCAAGGTAGTCGGCGACCTGGCAACTCTGAGTCAGGCCATCGGCCAGAAACACCCGGGCCTGCCGCTGTTCCTGATGGGCCACAGCATGGGCAGCTACATCGCTCAGGCCTACCTGATGCACCATGGCGCCAGCCTGCAAGGTGCGATTCTCAGTGGCTCGAACTTCCAGCCGGTTTCTCTCTATCGCAGCGCTCGCCAGATCGCCCGGCTGGAACGTTTGCGTCAGGGACCAAAAGGTCGCAGCGCCCTGATCGAGTGGCTGTCGTTCGGCTCGTTCAACAAGGCATTCAAACCGGCACGCACACGATTCGACTGGCTTAGCCGTGATCCGGAGGAAGTCGACAAGTACCTTTTCGACCCTCTTTGCGGTTTCCGCTGCACCAATCAGTTATGGTTCGACCTGCTCGGCGGGCTGCAGAAAATCAGCAAGCCTTCCAACCTGAAACAGATCGATCAGGGCCTGCCATTACTGATTATTGGTGGTGAATGTGATCCGGTGAGCAATGGGAAGCGTCTGAGAGATCTTGCTCATGCATTGGGGCAGGCAGGTCATCAGGCAGTACAGCTTGAAATCTACCCCCAGGCGCGACATGAACTGCTCAATGAAACCAATCGCGATGACGTTATCCGTGACTTGATCGACTGGCTGCTGCACGCTCTCGAACAACCACGTCCACACCGGGCTGAATGACTCCTCCCGGTTTAAAACTTTCATTTTCAGGACAGCCACATGACCCAAGTCACCAACACACCTTACGAAGCACTTGAAGTCGGCCAGACCGCCAGCTACAGCAAAACGGTAGAAGAGCGTGACATTCAGCTGTTCGCCGCGATGTCGGGCGACCACAATCCAGTCCATCTGGATGCCGAATATGCTTCCAGGACCATGTTCAAGGAGCGTATCGCTCATGGCATGTTCAGCGGTGCGTTGATCAGTGCCGCCGTGGCTTGCGAGCTGCCTGGGCCGGGCACTATTTATATCGGTCAGCAAATGAGCTTTCAAAAGCCGGTAAAGCTGGGCGACACCCTGACCGTGCGCCTGGAAATCCTGGAAAAACTGCCGAAATTCCGCGTGCGCATCGCAACCCGCGTGTTCAACCAGAACGATGAGCTGGTCGTTGATGGCGAAGCGGAAATCCTGGCACCTCGCAAGCAACAGACCGTTGACCTGACCGTTCTGCCGGAAATCACCTTCGGCTGATACAGCTGGAGCGAATTCATTCGCTCCTACCTGGCCCCATATGGCTTTCTCCAGGCAAAAAAATGGGCGACCGAAGTCGCCCTAAATGCCTTGCGTGCTCTTGTTATGGAAGGCCTGAGCCTTTACTTGCGCTTTTGCGAGTCCTTCCAGATAAAAAGTCCGAAGCCTGCGAAGAAAACAAGCATCAGGCCAACGGTGACGATCCCTGCGACAACCACATTGTCCAGAAACATAACTTCGCCTCCTGCTCTGCCCTGTTCGATGGAGCTAGATTAACCAGAACGGCGCGCAAAGAAATTGACCCAGATCAGTTGTCCATAAGCTCGGCAGGTGAGCGTGTGGGCAACTGATCTGGGTCAACGGATCTGAAGCGGGATCTGAAACAGGAGGTATCAGCGTTTTTTCGGTTTCTTGCCGGGCTTTTTCTTGCCACTCAATGGCATGGCCTGTTCAAAGGCGTTGCGCACTTCATTAAGGCGTTTATCGTTCAGGTCGTGAACACGCTTGGCGCGCTCAGCATTCAGATCGATCAGCTTTTCATCTTCGCTCATGACTCGCAGCTCTCGGACACTCGGTATCAGGGCCAATAATGCTCAATCGCAACGGCTATGACCAGCGAGGATGCGTCCTGCATCAAACCTCGACATCCACCCACAGGCCCTGACGCGGTTCATTGTCGATCAAAGGCACGACAGGCACGGTGTTGTCGGCATTCAGGGAGGTACCGGGAACGGCCAGATGCTCGATAGGCTCGCCCTCCTCTTCGTGATGCTGACGCTGTTGCTGCTGGCGTTGTTGCTCTTCACGCAGCAGCAAGGCGCTTCTCTCGGTGTCTTCGTTGCGAAGGTCGATGGTGGTTTCGCTGGAACCTGGTTGAACCGGTGCGACAGGTGGTATGTCCGGCATACGCTTGGCCGGGTCCAATTGCGACGTCACGGGTACCACACTCAGCGGAAGCGTCGGTTGCAGCATGATTTTCGTCTCCTGTTATCGGGCTTTCGGCTGCCACTCCGTCGACTTGAAGGCCATTTTGGAAAACTTTTCGACTATGTTTTAAGTAATAAGTGCCCACAGAGACGTATTTGTCAGATTTACGGCCAATAACAGGTGTTTTTTCACTCCTGTCTTTGGCTTCAGTGCGTGTTCCGTTAACATAGTCGGCTTTTCAAAAGCGGGAGTCAGGCAGCATGGCGCAGCAGTATCAACCGGGGCAACGCTGGATTAGCGACAGCGAAGCCGAGCTGGGTTTAGGCACCGTTCTGGCACAGGATGGCCGCTTATTGACCGTGCTCTATCCGGCCACTGGCGACACGCGCCAGTACGCACTGCGTAATGCTCCATTGACCCGGGTACGCTTTTCTCCGGGTGATGTGATTACGCACTTCGAGAACTGGAAGATGACCGTGCGCGAAGTCGAGGATGTCGACGGGCTGCTGGTCTACCACGGCCTCAATGCGCAGAACGAGGCAGTCACCCTGCCGGAAACCCAGTTATCGAACTTCATCCAGTTCCGTCTGGCCACCGACCGCCTGTTTGCCGGCCAGATCGACCCGCTGGCGTGGTTCTCGCTGCGTTACAACACCCTTGAGCACACCAGCCGCCAGTTGCAGTCTTCCCTGTGGGGCCTGGGCGGCGTGCGCGCCCAACCTATCGCTCACCAGTTGCACATTGCCCGTGAAGTCGCCGACCGTATCGCACCACGGGTCTTGCTGGCTGACGAAGTGGGTCTGGGTAAAACCATCGAAGCAGGCCTGGTGATCCATCGCCAACTGCTGTCCGGCCGCGCCAGCCGCGTGCTGATCCTGGTCCCGGAAAACCTTCAGCACCAGTGGCTGGTGGAAATGCGTCGCCGCTTCAACCTTCAGGTCGCACTGTTCGACTCGGAGCGCTTCATCGAAAGCGATGCCGGCAACCCTTTCGAGGACACCCAACTGGCGCTGGTCGCGCTGGAGTGGCTGGTCGAAGACGAAAAAGCCCAGGACGCCCTGTTCGCCGCGGGCTGGGACCTGATGGTGGTCGACGAAGCCCACCACCTGGTCTGGCATGAAGAAAAGGTCAGCCCCGAATACTCGCTGGTCGAGCAACTGGCCGAAGTCATTCCCGGCGTCCTGCTGCTGACCGCAACCCCGGAACAACTGGGCCAGGACAGCCACTTTGCCCGTCTGCGCCTGCTGGACCCGAACCGCTTCCATGACCTGCAAGCCTTCCGTGCCGAAAGCGAGAACTATCGCCCGGTAGCCGAAGCCGTGCAGGAGCTTCTGGACAAAGGCAAACTGTCGGCCAGTGCGCACAAGACCATTCATGGTTTCCTGGGTGCCGAAGGCGAAACCCTGCTGAGCGCCGTGAACGCTGGCGATGAAGAAGCCAAGGCGCGCCTGATCCGCGAACTGCTGGATCGCCATGGCACCGGCCGGGTCCTTTTCCGTAATACCCGCGCAGCCGTGCAGGGTTTCCCTGAGCGTCAGTTGCATCAGTATCCGCTGCCCTGCCCTGCCGAATATCTGGAACTGCCGCTGGGCGAGCATGCCGATCTGTACCCGGAAGTCAGCTTCCAGTCGCAACCGGAGATCACCGAAGAAGAACGCTGGTGGCGCTTCGATCCGCGGGTCGACTGGCTGATCGACACACTCAAGATGCTCAAGCGCGTCAAGGTGCTGGTCATCTGCGCCCACGCCGAAACCGCCATGGATCTGGAAGACGCGCTGCGTGTGCGCTCCGGCATCCCGGCAACCGTGTTCCATGAAGGCATGAACATTCTGGAGCGCGACCGCGCAGCGGCCTATTTCGCCGATGAAGAATTCGGCGCGCAGGTTCTGATCTGTTCGGAAATCGGCAGTGAAGGCCGCAACTTCCAGTTCTCCCATCATCTGGTGCTGTTCGACCTGCCATCGCACCCGGACCTGCTGGAGCAGCGTATCGGCCGTCTGGACCGTATCGGCCAGAAACACACCATCGAGCTGCACGTGCCATTCCTGGAAACCAGCCCGCAAGCGCGTCTTTTCCAGTGGTATCACGAAGCGCTCAATGCCTTCCTCAATACCTGCCCGACCGGCAACGCCCTGCAACACCAGTTCGGCCCGCGCCTGCTGCCGTTGCTGGAAAGCGGTGACGACGATGAATGGCAGAGCCTGATCAACGAAGCCCGTACCGAGCGTGAGCGTCTGGAAAGCGAACTGCATACCGGCCGTGACCGTCTGCTGGAACTCAACTCCGGTGGCGCTGGCGAAGGCGAGGCGCTGGTGGAAGCGATTCTGGAACAGGACGATCAGTTCACCCTGCCGATCTACATGGAAACCCTGTTCGACGCCTTCGGTATCGACAGCGAAGACCATTCGGAAAACGCCCTGATCCTCAAGCCGAGCGAAAAAATGCTCGACGCCAGCTTCCCGCTGGGCGACGACGAAGGCGTGACCATCACGTACGACCGCAATCAGGCGCTGTCTCGCGAAGACATGCAGTTCATCACCTGGGAACACCCGATGGTTCAGGGCGGCATGGATCTGGTGCTGTCCGGCTCGATGGGCAACACCTCGGTGGCGCTGATCAAGAACAAGGCGCTCAAGCCTGGCACCGTGCTGCTGGAACTGATCTACGTCAGCGAAGTGGTCGCACCGCGCTCCCTGCAACTGGGTCGCTACCTGCCGCCTGCTGCACTGCGCTGCCTGCTGGATGCAAACGGCAACGATCTGGCCAGCCGCGTCTCGTTCAGCACCTTGAACGATCAACTGGAAAGCGTGCCACGGGCCAGCGCCAACAAGTTCATCCAGGCACAGCGCGACGTGCTGACGCCCAAGATCAACGCCGGTGAAGAAAAGATCGCCCCGAAACACGCCGAGCGCGTGGCCGAGGCACAACGTCGTCTGGCAGCCGATACCGAAGAAGAACTGGCGCGTCTGACTGCCTTGCAAGCCGTCAACCCGACCGTACGCGACAGCGAACTGGTCGCCCTGCGCAGCCAACGCGAACAAGGCCTGGCAATGCTTGAAAAAGCAGCACTGCGCCTGGAAGCGATTCGGGTGCTGGTGGCTGGCTGATAGCCTGCTCGAGAATGAATTCGCCCCTACGCCCCGGTAGGAGCGAATTCATTCGCGAAAGGCACACCTACACAGGACTCACCATCCTGTCCGTCATCCGCTTGGCATCTCTGGTGAAACAACGGGTTGCCAGCAGCAGAAACACCAGGGTCATGCCCAGGGTAACCGGGATCAGGTACATCGCATCGTGCAACCCGGTGGCCTTGAAGCTTTCATCCATCTGCACAGCTCCCGCCAGCGTCATCGCTTCATGGGCATAGTGATCCGACAGCCAGCCGACCACTACCGGCCCAAGCCCTCCACCCAACAGGTATAACCCGGCAAAGAACAACGCCATGGCCGTCGCCCGCAGGCGCGGTTCCACCACGTCCTGGATGGCGGTGTAGACACAGGTATAGAAGTTATAGGCAAACAGCCAGCCTATGCTGAATACCGCGACAAACACGCCGATCTCGACCCGTCCCGCGTGCAAGGCATAGCCCGTTGCCAACGTGGCGACCAGCATGCTGAACGCCGCAAACAGCAGCCGCCCGTTAGGCGAGCGCTGGTGCAGTTTGTCCGCGATCAGGCCGCCCAGTGTCAGGCCGACCAGGCCGGTGACGCCGACAATGATCCCGGTTGCCACAGCCGCTTCCTGCAAGGACACCTGAAAGTAGCGTTGCAGCATCGGCACCATGAACGAGTTGCAGGCATAGGTCGCGAAGTTGAAAGTCAGCCCGGCCAGGACCAGCCAGCAAAAGGTCGGGATCGACAACACCCGGCGAACCGGCTTTTCGATCTTCTCCTCGGACATCTGCACACTTTCGGCAGCGCCACGCTTGGGCTCACGAATAAAGAAGATGAACACCGCCAGAATCAGGCCGGGCACCGCTGCAATAAAGAATGGCGCCCGCCAGCTGTCGAACGCCTTGACCATTGCGCCGATTGTAAAGAACGCCAGCAGAAGCCCCAACGGCAGGCCCAGCATGAAAATGCCTATGGCCCGTGAGCGACGATGGGCCGGGAACAGATCACCGATCAATGAGTTGGCCGCTGGCGCATAACTGGCTTCGCCGATCCCGACGCCCATGCGCACCAGCAGGAACGTCCAGAAACTGTTGGCCATCCCGTTGACCGCCGTCAGCCCGCTCCAGACAGCAAGCCCCCAACCCATGAGTTTCTTGCGCGAACCGGTGTCGGCCATTCGCCCAAGAGGCAAGCCGGCAATCGCATAGACCAGGGTGAACGCCGTGCCCAGCAGTCCCAGCTGGAAATCACTCAGATGCCATTCCTTGCGAATGGGCTCGGTGATAATCGCCGGAATCGCTCGATCGAAGAAGTTGAACAGGTTGGCCAGAAATAGCAGAAACAAGACACGCCAGGCATTGGAGGCCTGAATAGAGTTGTCTGTCGGGGTGTTGTTCATGAGGCATCCATCCCTTTTTTCTGTCTACTCTAGAGCCCCTCTGCCAAACCGACTGTAAACATTCGTAAAAGGCCGGAAATATTGAAATCCGGCTTTTTATAACCATTGGTTATTGAGTCAATTCCATTTTTTTGAGTGTTGACACTGGCAGGTTTTTTACAGCCTCTATACTCACCACTATTCGCCAGGCTTAGCGCCTTGGTGAACCCTGGTAGTGAACAATAGGGCTCGCTATGGAATGGCTCGGTTTGAATATGTTTGTCGGCTTCCCGGCAAACGGGCAATTACTGATCAACTGCAGTCATAACTTGTTTCTGGTAGCGCTAGCCTACGGGGTGGCGTGCGCAGCCTGTTTTGCAACACTGGATATTGCGGACCGGGTCATTCAGGTCGAGGCGACAAAGAGCCGTCGTGTCTGGAAGGCTCTGGCTGCGCTTTGCCTGGCCGGCGGTATCTGGGCCATGCATTTCATCAGCATGCTGGCTTTCCAGGCCCCGCTGAAAATCAGCTACGACCTGCCCATCACCGTTTCGTCCCTGCTGATCGTGCTGGTCGCCGGCCTGTTCGCGGTCAAGGCGCTGAGCATGGAAACCCTGACCCTCAAGCGTTGCCTGCTCACCTCCCTGATCATGGGGCTGGCGATCAGCGCCATGCATTACGTCGGCATGGCGGCAATGCAGTCCGATGCCACCCAGTATTACGAACCGGGCATGTTCGCCCTGTCGGTTCTGGTCGCCATCGTGGCCAGTCTGGCGCTGTTGACCCTTTCCAGGCACCTGCGCCACCACAGCGGGATGTTTCATCAGATGTTCAGGTACGGCGTCAGCCTGTTGCTCGGCGCAGGCTTGTTGACCATGCACCTGATGGGAATGGAAGCACTGCAACTGGTGCTGCCCCTCGAAGCGCAATTACAGATACCCAATACCGAAAACAGCCAGCAACTGGGCCTGACCATCGCAATCATTACCTTGCTGATCATCGCCGGGAGCATCAGTGCCGCGATGGCCGACAAGAAGCTGCAAAGCAAGGAGCATGACCTGCAACGGGTCAACGCCCTGCTCAGCCAACTGGATCAGGCCCGTGTTTCCTTGCAGCAGGTTGCGCACTACGACCCTCTGACCAACCTGATCAACCGGCGCGGCTTCAACCAGATATTCGGGGAGAAACTGCTGGAGCACAGTGTCAGCAATGGCATGCTGGCCGTGATGTTTCTGGATATCGACCATTTCAAGCGCATCAACGACAGCCTGGGCCATGACGCCGGGGATGAACTGCTCAAGGTAATTGCCGAACGTATCCGCAGCGCAACGCGGATACAGGATGTGGTCGCCCGGTTCGGCGGCGATGAGTTCTGCATCCTGCTCAGTATTCCCGACTACGAAGAGGCGCGGCATCTGGCTTATCGGGTCATGCAAAAGATGAAGGAAACCATCGCGCTGGCAGGCCGGCGCATGGTGATGACCACCAGTATCGGTATCGCGGTCTTCCCCCGTGACGGTTCAACCTGCGACGAACTGCTCAAGCACGCGGATCTGGCGCTTTATCAATCCAAGGGCAACGGCCGTAACCGGGTCAATTTCTTCAGCCCGGCCCTCAAGACCAAAGCCAGCCTGGAGCTGCATCTTGAGGAAGAGCTGCGCAATGCCTTGCGCGAAGAGACCGGCCTGCAGGTTTACTACCAACCCATCGTCGACCTGCGAACCGGGCATGTGGCCAAACTTGAAGCGCTGGTGCGCTGGCATCATCCGCAACATGGCTTGCTCATACCCGACCGTTTCATCGGCATTGCCGAAGCCAACGGGCTGATCGCCGAGCTTGATAACTGGGTATTGCGCCGTGCCTGCAAGGATCTGGGCGCCCTGCGTCTGGACGGGTTCGACAAGATGATCATTGCCGTGAACTGCTCGGCACTCAATCTGGCCAGGGATGAACTGGCCGATGAAGTCGAGCAGGCTTTGAGTGAAGCCAATGTTTCCCCTGGTCGCCTGGAACTGGAAGTGACCGAAAACGCCCTGATGGGCAACATCAGCAATACCATCTTGATGCTCAAGCACATTCGCAGCCTGGGCGTATCGCTTTCCATCGACGACTTCGGCACCGGCTACTCATCACTTGCCTATCTGAAACGCCTGCCGCTGGACACCCTGAAGATCGACCGCTCGTTCATCATCGACATTCCCCAATCGCCGCAGGACATGGAAATTGTTCAGGCGATTATCGTCATGGCTCACACATTACGCCTGAAAGTCGTCACAGAAGGCGTGGAAACCCCGGCACAACTGGAGTTCCTCAGCCAGTACGGATGCGACTATGTGCAAGGCTATCTTTTCAGCAAGCCTCAACCCCTGGAACGCTTGCTGCCTCTGGTCAAGCAGATGAACCAGCGCGAACCTGCGAGCCTGTTGCCAAACGCGCTCATGCTTGAAAGCAGGGATCTGGATAAAGACACCCCCTACTCACTCGACCTTTTCAGTGAACTGCCCGGCAGTGAAAACCTGCAAATGCGTAACGCCAGCCGCACAAAACGCTCCCGTTGGTCGGATTAAAGAACCAGAAGGCCATGCCGATTCAGTACCCATGACAAGGGACTCCCGTGTCTTGTCAGCAGCGCTGAATGTCGTTCTTTCTTCCTTTGAGATGGCCCGATGCTGTTTATCGAGCGGCCATCCTTTCCAGACCAATGGCGCACGATGACTAAAAAAATCAATACTTCAGATGTGGTAGCCGAGACCGTCTATAACAACCAGAACGATAAAGTGGCAGCCAATAGCCGCGCTTATCGCACCCAGAGCACTCCCACCCAGCAATACATGTACTTCACCGAAACAGACACCGACCGGATTCTCGATAATCTCGACGGCCTGCGAGACATGGTTTTCCCGCCCTCGCCCCATGTCGAAGAAAACGCCATGCGCCGGGACCAGCAGTTTCCCTCCGTATGCCTGATCGGTCTGGGTCGTTGTGGCTCCAACATTGCGCTGGATGTAGCCGAACTGGTTTACAACGCGCGCAAGTTCTACCTCAATCAGTTCAACAACGAAGACCGGCTTGCCAACGAAAAGAGCTACAACCCTGGCCGCTGGATTCGCAATAACCTGCGCCTGGTACAGAACAAGGCAAGCAAGCCGGTGTTTCTGGTCGAGCCTCTGGTGATGCTGGGCGATCTGGACAAAGACATTGCCGGACGCATCCGCTTCTCCCGCAAGGGCGAGAAAAACGGCTTTATCAGCGACTACAGCAAAATGAAGATCATGGACCTGTCCGAAGTCCATGCAGGTGGTGCGGGCAACGCCCCGATCCTGGGCCAGTATCTGGCCAAGATCATCCTGAACAAGGACACCAGCCACTTCTCCAGCCCCGACTGGAAGCTGATCCACTCGTACCTGATAGATTCCTGCGGGATCAAGGCCAACCAGTCACGCCTGTATTTCTACATCTTCAGTGCCGGCGGCGGTACCGGTTCGGGCATGGCTTCGGAGTTCGGGCTGGCCCAGCAATACTCGTACATGAACAAGACGTTCGATACCCGGCCTACCAACGAAAACGACAGCAAGCGCGGCCGCTCCTTTGTGTTCGAGCCGATCTTCACCAGCGGCATCTGCGTACTGCCGAACATCTCGGACCACCGCAGCGAAATGTCCGAAGCCCTGCACATCAACGCTGGACGCCTGCTCTGCAAGTATCTGGCTGAAGAATGGGACTTCTCGTACAACTTCGAGAATGAAGACAGCAGCGAAGCCAGCGTGATGGGCCGTATCCGGCCATGGAACGCAATGATGCTGATCTCCAACGACATCATGCGTTACGCCGAAGAGAGCGATGACGGCAACATCGAGAATATCGACGTCAACGCCATGGAGCGTCACGCCAACCAGTACATCTCGCAGCAGATCTTCAACATTCTGACCGCTCAGGCCGTCACCACCGACTACGACCAGAACTATTTCCGGCGTGCCGGGATCGACATCGGCGAAACCATTCGCCTGGATGCGAACGACCTGTTCATGAGCCTCGCAGGCCCGGTGGCGATTGCCTATGCAGAATCCGTGGTGCCGGAAACACCCGCGCCGGGTTCGGACAAGTTCAAGGTGTTCGAGAAAGATCCACCACGCCTGAACATCGACGATCTGTTCTTCCGCTCCATCGACCTGCCACACTTCAACAAGGTCACTCAGGCCATCGAAGGCATCAGCCTGTTGCCCATCGAGTCACGCCGCTATCGCTCGGCCCTCGATCAATACAAGACCTCGGGCTATGACGCTGCGGCGCTGCACGACCTGCACTTCTTCAAGAACTGCTCGTCGGTGGTTTCCATCGTCTCGCTGCCCAAGGACTACAAGCTGTCCTATATGGACCTGAACCGGCTCAAGACTCACCTCAACAGCCTGTTCCCCAACACCACGCTCAAGCGCTACGCGCTGGTCATCGGCGCTTCGGCCAACCTGTCGCTGACCACGCTGATCGCGAAAAGCCCGTGCCTGTCGGACGACTTTCTGACCCTGATCGTGGCGTTCATCAAGCGCTGCTTCGCGAAGACTCCATTCCGCTTCGATGACACGCTGGATAACTCGATCATCGATTTCATCATGAGCGAGGAGTTCGACGAGGAGCGTATCGACGATCTGCTCAACGAGTACGAAAACCCGGCCAAGATCCTCGATACCAACTGGTATGCGATCAAGCCGATGTACGAGAAGAAGTATCGTGAGCTGATCGATGAGAAATCCAGGTTCGTCTCGATCAACGATATCCGGATCTCTCGCGAAAGCGTGAAGAAGGCTATCAAGTACCTGCGCGAGATCTACCGCCACCGTATCGGCAAGACCCGCGTCATCTCGCTCAATCAGTACACGGGCAGAACCGAATACTGATGAGGGTGTGCCTTCGCGGGCCTATTGCGTCGCGAAGGCACCATTGCAGTGCGCGAGCTAGTCGGCCGCCTTGTTCTGGATCAGTACCCAGGGCGCTACCACTACGGCCCAAAGCAGCGGATCGCTTTCCACAAGTTCCATCGCCTTTGACTCAGACACCTTGCCGACCTGTCCGCTGGTCAGCCAGGCGGAAACCCTGCTGGCGTCATTTTCGGCCATAGCCTCGGCAACTTCGATCAGATCCAGCGGTTCCTCGACCCACAACAGGGCACCCTTGGCAAAGAATGGTTGCAATTCTTTCCAGGTAATCGAAGCGGTTTCGCCAAGCAGTTTGGCATAGAGGGTGCTAGGTTCTTGCGTCATGGGTTTCACCAAAAGAAAAATCGGCGCAATGATAGCGCTGCCTTTTCCGCAGACAAGCCCGGATGTATGCCATTGATCGCAACAGAGTTATATGGGAGTCCATGAAATGGGGGTCGAATTCATGGGCTTAAATGGTTGGATTATGTAACTTTCTTTCGATTAAGCGACATCCATCGATTTCCTTCCCCGCACCCAGCTTTTCAAGCCATCGACCGGCGCTCTAAACTGTTCCGGTACAGTTGGCAGAGTGGGGAGGCGATCGGTCATCAAGTCCGATCCTGCAGCTTTAGCCATCAGGATTATAAAAACTACAACGCAAGAGTGGAGCATCATGACTAAGGGTACCAAGAAGCTTTCGAAGCTGTTTGCCGCATTGGTTATGGCGGGAGTTGCCAGCCATTCGTTCGCAGCCGACACCATCAAGATCGGCATCGCAGGTCCAAAGACCGGCGCAGTCGCTCAGTACGGCGACATGCAGTTCAGCGGCGCGAAAATGGCCATCGAGCAGATCAACGCCAAGGGCGGCGTTGATGGCAAGAAGCTTGAAGCGGTTGAATACGACGATGCCTGCGACCCGAAACAAGCGGTTGCCGTGGCCAACAAGATCGTCAACGACGGCGTGAAGTTCGTCATCGGCCACTTGTGCTCCAGCTCGGCTCAACCGGCTTCGGACGTCTACGAAGACGAAGGCATCATCATGGTGACTCCAGCGGCTACCAGCCCGGACATCACTTCCCGTGGCTACAAGCTGGTGTTCCGCACCATCGGTCTGGACAGCGCTCAAGGCCCGGCCGCAGGCGAGTACATTGCCAAGCAGGTCAAGCCGAAAGTCGTTGCCGTCATCCACGACAAGCAGCAGTACGGTGAAGGCATCGCCACTGCCGTCAAGCAGACCCTTGAAAAAGACGGCGTCAAAGTCGCTCTGTTCGAGGGCATCAATGCTGGCGACAAGGACTTCTCTTCGCTGATCGCCAAGATGAAGCAAGCCAACGTCGACTTCGTCTACTACGGCGGCTACCACCCTGAACTGGGCCTGATCCTGCGTCAGTCTCAGGAAAAAGGTCTGAAAGCCGGCTTCATGGGTCCTGAAGGCGTGGGTAACGCTTCGATCTCGCAGATCGCCCAGGATGCTTCCGAAGGCCTGCTGGTCACCTTGCCAGCCTCGTTCGACCAGGACCCGGCCAACAAGGCGCTGGTTGACGCCTTCAAAGCCAAGAAAGAAGATCCGAGCGGCCCGTTCGTGTTCCCGTCCTACTCGGCGGTGACCGTGATTGCCGATGCAATCAAGATAGCCAAGAGCGAAGACACCGACAAAGTCGCTGCTGCCCTGCATGCCAACACCTTCAAGACTCCGACCGGCGACCTGGCATTCGATGCCAAGGGCGACCTGAAAGACTTCAAGTTCGTGGTCTACACCTGGCACAAGGACGGCACCAAGACCGAGGCGCCCGTGAAGTAATATACGGCCTTGATCTACACCAAAGCCCACTGCAACCGCAGTGGGCTTTGTTTTGCGAGGCGAAAGGACTCCACAAGATCCTGACGTCCCTGAATATCTTGAAACCGTTACCCGTGATTCACGAGGGTCTGTTGGGGGGGGGGGGGGGGGGGGGGGGGGGGGGGGGGCCCCCCCCCCCCCCCCCCCCGGGGCGGGGGGCGGCCGCGGCGGGGCGGGGGGGGTGT
>NZ_JAUQOO010000026.1:0-66591 GCF_030580745.1 Pseudomonas serbiensis | reverse complement strand
GCGTGCTGTTTGGCCAGCCGACTCTGGCAGCACTGGCCGCAGCAGTCGGTGGGCAGACGGAAATTCTGGTACCTGCCAATCTGATTACCGAAGGTTGCGAGCGGATTACCCCGGATATGCTGCCGCTGGCGGATCTGGATCAGGACGCTATCGACCGCGTGGTCGCCAGTGTGCCGGGTGGTGTTGCCAATGTGCAGGATATCTATGCCCTGGCTCCGTTGCAGGAGGGGATCTTGTATCACCATCTGGCAGCCGCCGAAGGCGATCCCTATGTGTTGCAGGTGCAGTTCAGTTTCGAGAGCCAGCAACATCTGGACAGCTTTGCCCGTGCCTTGCAGAGCGTCGTGGATCGTAACGATATTCTGCGTACCGCCGTGGTCTGGGAAAGCCTGAGCGAGCCGGTTCAGGTGGTCTGGCGCACGGCAACTCTGGAAGTCGAAGAAGTTGTGATGGCGCAGGGTAGTGAAGATGTGCTGGAGCAACTGCAACAGCGCTTTGACCCGCGTCACTATCGCCTCGATGTTTCCCGTGCTCCGCTGATGCGCCTTGCCTGTGCCGCTGATCCGGCCAATAACCGCTGGGTCGGCATGCTGTTGTTCCACCATATGGCCCTTGACCATACCGCGCTGGAAGTCGTGGTTCAGGAAATGCAGGCCAGCCTCACCGGTCAGTCCGGGCTGCTGCCTGTTGCTGTGCCTTACCGCAATCATGTGGCGAATGCCCGTCTGGGCGTCAGCCGTGAGGAGCATGAAGCCTTCTTCCGCGACATGCTGGGCGATATCGACGAGCCGACACTGCCATTGGGGTTGCAGGATGTGCAGGGCGATGGCAGTGGTATCGAAGAAGTGCATCAGCTAGTGGATGCTGATTTGAGCCAGCGTCTGCTCATTCAGGCCCGCCGTCTGGGAGCCAGTGCCGCGAGCCTGGTGCATCTGGCGTGGGCGCAGGTGGTGGGCCGGCTCGCCGGGCGTGAAGAGGTGGTGTTCGGGACGGTGCTGATGGGCCGCATGAGCGGCGCTGCCGGTACGGATCGGGCGCTGGGCATGTTTATCAATACGCTGCCGCTGCGTATCGATGTGGGTGTTCAGGGTGTCGAGGCCGGTGTGCGTGCCACGCATCAAAAGCTGTCGGCATTGCTCGGCCATGAACATGCTTCATTGTCCCTGGCCCAGCGTTGCAGTGGCGTGCCTTCCGCGCTGCCGCTGTTCAGCACGTTGCTCAACTATCGCCACAGCGCAGGTCAGGCCGCCGCACCCGAAGCCGTGGCGGCGTGGGCCGGTATCCAGACCCTGTCCATGGAGGAACGCACCAACTATCCGCTGATGCTGAACGTCGATGATCTGGGTGACTCATTCATGCTGACTGCCCAGGCGGTGGCGGCCATTGGCGCACAACGCACCTGTGATTTCATGCAGACGGCATTGTCGAGCCTGGTCACTGCTCTGGAAGACGCGCCGCATACCCACCTGAATCGTCTTTCGGTCTTGTCCGAGGCCGAGCGTACTCAGTTGCTGGTTACATTCAATGACACCCAGGCGCCGTATCCGGAAACGCAGACCATTCACGGCCTGTTCGAGGCCCAGGTCGAGCGTACACCGCAGGCCATTGCGCTGGTACATGGCAATGAGCGCCTGAGCTACCAAACCCTTAACGAACGCGCCAACCGACTGGCTCACCACCTGCGCAATCAGGGCGTGCAGCCAGATTCGCGAGTGGGGATCTGTGTCCAGCGTGGCGTCGATATGGTGGTCGGCCTGCTGGCCATTCTCAAGGCCGGTGGCGCTTATGTGCCGCTGGACCCGGCCTATCCGGTGGATCGTATTGCCTACATGTTGCAGGACAGTGCGCCTACGGCCATTCTGGCCCATGCCGCGAGTCATGAATTGCTGGCCACGTCCTCGGCACCGGTCATCGAACTGGATCGGGGCAACTGGCTCACTGAGCCGGCCGCCAACCCACAGGTGCCGGGCCTCAATTCCAGTCATCTGGCTTACGTGATCTATACCTCGGGCTCCACTGGTTTGCCCAAAGGGGTGATGATCGAGCACCGCAATACGGTCAACTTCCTGACCTGGGCTCAGCAGGCGTTTGAGCCAGAAGTGCTGGCCAGGACCCTGTTCTCCACCTCGCTGAACTTCGACCTTGCGGTTTACGAGTGTTTTGCACCGCTGATCTCCGGCGGCAGCATTGAAGTGGTCAAGAACGTACTGGCCCTGCAGGACGGCGAGCATGACGTCACTTTGATCAATACCGTGCCTTCGGCTCTGAAAGCGTTGTTGGAATCGGGTGGCCTTCAAAAGGGCGTGCATACCGTTAACGTGGCGGGTGAGGCGCTCAAAGGTTCTCTGGTTGAAAGGCTGTTCGCTGAAACCGGCGTCAAGCGCCTGTGCAATCTCTACGGACCTTCGGAAACCACCACTTACTCAAGCTGGGTGGCCATGGATCGCGAAGAGGGTTTTGCCGCTCATATCGGCAAGCCGGTCGCCAATACTCAGTTTTACCTGTTGGATGAACATCGCCAGCCGGTGCCGCTGGGTGTGCCGGGCGAAATCTATATCGGCGGTGCGGGTGTGGCTCGCGGCTATCTGAATCGAGATGACCTGACCGCCGAGCGCTTCCTTGACGATCCATTCAACGCTGGTGCCCGCATGTATCGCACTGGTGACCTGGGTCGCTGGCTGGCAGATGGCAATATCGAGTATCTGGGCCGTAACGACGATCAGGTCAAGATCCGTGGTTTCCGTATCGAACTGGGCGAGATCGAGGCCAGGCTGGCCCGTCATGCCTCGGTTAAAGAGGCTGTAGTCATGGCCCGTGAGGATGTGCCGGGCGACAAGCGTCTGGTGGCCTATTTCACCGCCAGCATCGAAGATGTGGATATCGAGGATCTGCGTGAATACCTGCTGGCTCAGTTACCCGAATATATGGTTCCGGTGGCTTATGTTGTTCTGCAATCGCTGCCGTTGACGCCCAATGGCAAGCTGGATCGCAAGGCGCTGCCTGCACCGGACCTGCAGGCGCTGGTCAGTCAGGGCTACGAAGCGCCTCAAGGCGAAATCGAAGTGGCGCTGGCCCAGCTCTGGCAGGAATTGCTCGGGGTCGAGAAGGTCGGACGCTTTGACCGTTTCTTCGATCTGGGTGGGCATTCATTGCTCGCCATTCGCCTGATTTCCCAGGTTAGGCTGCGCCTTGGTGTCGAGCTGAGCCTGGCCGAGCTGTTCACTCATTCGGAGCTGTCAGCTCTCGCCGGGCTGCTGGCGCAGGCAGGTCGCAGCACGTTGCCGGATATCGTCAGAGTGCCCCGCGACGAGGATCTGCCCTTGTCCTTTGCCCAGCAGCGCCTGTGGTTCCTGGCGCAAATGGAGGGTGGCAGCACGGCGTACAACATGCCGGCCGGCCTGCGCCTGCGCGGGCCTCTCGATGAAAGCGCACTGCAACGGGCACTGGAGCGCATTCTGGCTCGCCATGAAGCCTTGCGTACTCGATTCGCCGTTCGTGAGGATCAGGAACCTGTGCAACTGATTGAGCCAGTCGACAGCGGATTCGCGTTGACTCGTTTCAACCTGCAAGCCAGTAACGACCGTGAGCAACAATTGCTCGCCATGGCTCAGGAAGAAGCGCTGGCACCGTTCGACCTTGCCACCGGCCCCTTGATCCGCGGACGTCTGGTGCGTCTGGATGCCGAGGATCATGCCTTGTTGGTGACTGTTCACCATATCGTCTCAGACGGTTGGTCCCTTGGCGTGCTGACCCGTGAGCTGACCGAATTGTATGAAGCGTTCAGACAAGGACTGGAAGATCCGCTGCCGCCACTGAGCGTTCAGTACGCCGATTATGCCGTCTGGCAGCGCCGCTGGCTCAGTGGCGAAGTACTGGAAGCGCAAAGCCGTTACTGGCAGCAAACCCTGGCCGATGCTCCCGCATTGCTGGCGCTGCCCACCGACAAACCACGCCCGGCGCAACAGGATTATGCCGGTGCGACCCTGGGCATCGTGCTCGATGCAGCCCTGACCCAGGATTTGAAAGCCTTGAGCCAGCGCCACGGCACAACGTTGTACATGACGGTCATTGCTGCCTGGGCCGTATTGCTGAGCCGGCTTGGCGGGCAGGACGACGTGGTGATCGGCTCACCAATGGCCAACCGCATGCGTGCTGAAGTCGAGCCTTTGATCGGCTTTTTCGTCAACACACTGGCCGTGCGTATCGACGTTTCGGACGACCCGGATGTCGGCACACTGCTGGCGCGGGTCAAGGATCGGGTCCTGAGTGCCCAGGCCCATCAGGACCTGCCATTCGAGCAAGTGGTGGAAGTGGTCAAACCGGTACGCAGCCTGTCGCACAGCCCAGTGTTCCAGGCGATGTTGAGCTGGCAGGACACCGGTGGCGCTGCCCTGACACTCGATGGCCTGGCTCTGGAAGGCATTGGCATTGCCAATACCGTGTCCAAGTTCGACCTTTCTCTGGACCTGAGCGAGTTGCAGGGCCAACTGGTCGGCAGTCTGGAGTACGCCACTGCACTGTTTGGTGAAGCCACTGTGCGCCGTTACACCCGCTATTTTGAAAATGTCCTGCGCGGTCTGGTGTCGGGTGATGGTACTGCGATCACCAGAATTGAATTGCTGGATGCCGAAGAGCGTCAGCGCCTGCTGAGCGACTTGAACCGCACCCGGACTGCCTATCCGCAAACCAGCACCGCTCACCGCATGTTCGAGGAGCGGGTGGCTGCCCGGCCGGATGCCATTGCGGTGGTGTGCGAAGGCGAGCGCCTGAGTTATGCGCAACTGAACCTGCGGGCCAACCGCCTGGCACACACATTGATCGGCATGGGCATCGGCCCGGATGATCGGGTGGCGATCTGTGTGGAGCGCGGCATCGACATGCTGGTCGGCCTGCTGGGCGTGCTCAAGGCCGGCGGAGCCTATGTGCCGCTCGATCCGGCCTATCCGGCGGATCGCCTTCAATTCATGTTGCAGGACAGCCAGCCCAAGGCGGTCTTGAGCCATCGCGGGCTGGACCGTTCGCTACCGGAACTGAGCATTCCGGTGGTGGCTCTGGACAGCGCTCTGGCAGGCGAGGAGCACAACCCGGACGTCAAAGGCTTGAACGCCCGCCACCTGGCCTATGTGATCTATACCTCCGGTTCCACCGGCAATCCCAAGGGCGTGATGATCGAGCATCGCGGGCTGGTCAACTACAGCCTCGACGCGGCCCGGCTTTTCGAGCTGACAGCCGAGGATTCGGTGCTGCAGCAAAACTCCCTTAACTTCGATCTGTCGGTGGAAGAGGTTTTCCCGGCATTGCTGGCTGGCGCTACTCTGGTTCCCACTCGGGACATCTTTGGTAGCGAAGGTCTGGCAGACGAAGCCCCGAGCATGCTGCATATGACTGCCGCGCACTGGCACACCCTGGTGGGTGATTGGCACCATCAGCCAGCGCTGGCTGCCAAGGCACTGGCGGGCGTGCGCCTGATCAACGTCACCGGCGATGCCCTGTCGGCTCAGAAGCTGCAATGGTGGCAGGCGTTGCGCCCGGCCCATACCCAATTGATCAATACCTACGGCCCGACAGAGGCGACGGTGTCCTGTACTGCCGCTTACGTGGACAGCAGCGGAGCCAGTCACAACGTCACCATCGGCAAACCGATGGCCAATACCCGCATTTACCTGCTCGACGCCCGGCAGCAACCGGTTCCAGCCGGTGTCGCGGGTGAGATGTACATCGGTGGCGACGGTGTGGCCCGCGGTTATCTGAACCTTGAGAAAGTAAACGCCGAGCGTTTCCTGGTCGATCCTTTCAGCGACGAACCGGATGCGCGCATGTACAGGACCGGCGATCTGGCGCGTTACCTGGCAGACGGCAGCCTCGAATACCTGGGCCGCAATGACTTCCAGGTCAAGGTTCGAGGGTTCCGTATCGAACTGGGGGAAATCGAAACCCGTCTCGGCGACTGTGCCGGGGTCAAGGAAGCCGTGGTCATTGCCCGCGAGGACGTGCCGGGCGAGAAGCGTCTGGTCGCCTATGTGGTGCCTCATGCCGGGCAGACACTGACTGCTGGTGTGCTGCGTGAATCCCTCGCGCCACAACTGGCCGAGTACATGTTGCCCAGCGCTTTTGTGATGCTTGAAGCCATGCCACTGACGCCGAACCGCAAGCTGGACCGCAAGGCGCTCCCGGCACCGGAAGGTGAGGCCTTTGCCAGCCGGATCCACGAGCCGCCGCAAGGCGCGACCGAAACCGCGCTGGCTCAGGTCTGGCAACAATTGCTCGATGTGGAGCGGGTGGGGCGCAACGACCACTTCTTTGAACTGGGAGGTCATTCCTTGCTGGCCATGCGGCTGATTGCCCATGTACGGCAGCGACTGGGGGCTGAGCTGCGCTTGATGGATGTTTTCGCCCATCCGGTCCTTGAAGCCATGGCCAGGGGACTGGCGCAGGCAGCGCGCAGTTCGCAGCCTTCCGTGATTGCGGTTTCCCGTGATCAGGCCTTGCCGCTGTCGTTCGCACAACAGCGACTCTGGTTCCTGGCGCGTCTTGAAGGCGACAACCCGGCCTATCACATTCCGGCCGGCCTGCGTCTGCGTGGCGAGCTGGATGCGAATGCACTGCAGAGTGCGCTGGATATGATCGTGGCCCGTCACGAATCGCTGCGCACCACTTTTGTCCAGTTGCCGGGGCAGGATGCCGAACAGCGTATTGCGCCGTCGGATATCGGCTTCGAGCTGCGCTTGCAGGCACTGGACGGGCAGCCGACTGCCGAACAGAGCCTGGCGCTGCTGGTTACCGACGAGGCACGGGCACCGTTCGATCTGAGCAAAGGTCCGTTGGTTCGTGGCCGACTGGTACGCATGGCCAGCGACGATCATGTCTTGCTGGTGACTTTCCACCACATCATTGCCGATGGCTGGTCCTCGGATATCTTCACCCGTGAACTGGGCATTCTTTATGAAGCACTGCGCAACGGTGAAGCCGATCCGCTGCCGGCCCTGGCGCTGCAATACGCCGATTATGCAATGTGGCAGCGCTGCTGGCTGACCGCCGAGGTGTTGCAGCAGCAAAGCGGTTACTGGCAACAGGCTCTGGCTGAGGCCCCGGCGCTGCTGAGCCTGCCTACTGACCGTGCTCGTCCTGCGCAACAGGATTATTCAGGGAATGCCGTCGGCCTGGCGCTGGATCAGGCGCTGACCGACCAGATCAAGGCTTTGAGCCAGCGCCAGGGCACCACTTTGTTCATGACTGTACTTGCGGCCTGGGCCACGGTATTGGGCCGCCTGGCCAGTCAGGATGATGTGGTGATCGGAACGCCAGTGGCCAACCGCACGCGGGTCGAGGTCGAAGGCCTGATCGGCCTGTTCGTCAACACCCTGGCACTGCGAGTGGACTTGTCTGCCGAGCCGACGGTCGAGACGTTGCTGCAACAGGTCAAGGCTCGCACCCTTGAAGCACAGGCTCATCAGGACTTGCCGTTCGAGCAGGTGGTGGAAGCGGTCAATCCGGTGCGCAGCCTGGCTCACAGCCCGATCTTCCAGGCCATGTTGTCCTGGCAGAACGGCGCAGGCGAGGACCTGGCCCTTGGCGATATGAACCTGCAGGGCGTGAATGCCAGCAGTCGCAGCGCCAAGTTCGATGTGCTGCTGGACATGGCGGAAGTCGGCGGACGCCTGTATGGCTCGCTGGAGTATGCAACCGCGCTGTTTGACCGGGACACCATCGAGCGCCATCTGGGTTATCTGGAAGCTGTATTGCGTGGCATGGTCGCTGACAGCCATGCAGTCGCGACCCATATTCCGCTGGTTCAGGCCGATGAGCGTCGGCTATTACTCGAAACATTCAACGCGACAGCCGTGGACTATCCGCAAGGCCTGACGCTGCACGGCTTGTTTGAAGACCAGGTAGCGAGGACGCCGGATGCAACGGCCTTGACGTTCGAGGGCACGTCATGGAGCTATGCGCAGCTCAACGCACAGGCCAACCGTATCGCTCATCGTCTGATCGGCATGGGCGTCGGTGTGGAGGATCGGATCGCCATCTGTGTGGAGCGCAGCCTGCATATGGTTGCGGGCCTGCTGGGCATTCTCAAGGCTGGCGCCGCTTATGTACCGCTGGACCCGGATTATCCTGCGGACCGACTGGCCTATATGCTGGAGAACAGCGCGCCGGTAGTGGTGCTTGGCCAATTGTCCTTGCGTGACAGCCTGCCACACTGCAAATGCCCGATGCTGATGCTCGACGGCCAGGAACTGGACGGTCAGCCTGGCGATAACCCTCGGGTTGCCAACCTTACCGCCTCGAATCTGGCCTATGTCATCTATACCTCCGGCTCCACCGGCCAGCCCAAGGGCGTGATGAACGAACATATTGGCGTCGTGAACCGGCTCTTGTGGATGCAGGATGAATACGTTCTGGACGCAACCGATGTCGTGCTCCAGAAAACCCCGTTCAGCTTCGATGTATCGGTATGGGAGTTCTTCTGGCCACTGTTCAACGGCGCCCGTCTGGTGATGGAGCGTCCGGGTGGTCATCGTGAGCCAGCCTACCTGTGCGACACGATTCAGGCCCAGGGTGTGACGACCCTGCACTTCGTACCTTCGATGCTGGAAGTCTTCCTGGCTCACGGCAACCTGGAGCGCTGCCATAGCCTGACCCGTGTGATGTGCAGCGGTGAAGCGTTGCCGGGGCATCTGGTCAGGCGCTTCAAGGCACAACCGACCGCTGCCGTTCTGTACAACCTGTACGGCCCGACCGAAGCTGCCGTGGACGTCACCGCCTGGGATTGCAGCGGTCTTGAAACCCCGGATAACACGCCGATTGGCAAACCGGTGGCCAATACCGGTATCTATCTGCTCGACAGCATCGCTCAACCGGTGCCGCTGGGCAGTGCGGGCGAGATCTACATTGCCGGCATTCAAGTGGCGCGGGGCTATCTGGGCCGTCCGGAACTGACCGCCGAACGTTTCCTTCGTGACCCGTTCAGCAGTGACCCGGCGGCACGTATGTACCGCACCGGTGACTTGGGTCGCTTCCTGGCTGACGGCACGCTGATTTATCTGGGCCGCAATGACGATCAGGTGAAAATACGCGGTTTCCGCATCGAACTGGGTGAAGTGGCCGCACGTCTGGGCACTCACCCGGACATTCTGGAAGCGGTGGTCATCGCACGTGAAGACACGCCGGGTGACAAGCGGCTGGTTGCCTATTACACCGCACAGCAGGATCTGGAAGTCGAAAGTCTGCGTGGCTATCTGTCGGGCCTGTTGCCTGAGTACATGGTGCCTGCCGCTTATGTGAAACTTGCCAGCCTGCCGCTGAGCGCCAATGGCAAGCTGGATCGCAAGCGCTTGCCCGCGCCGGATCGCGACAGCATTGCCAACCGCAGCTATGAAGCACCTCAAGGTGCGGTAGAGGTCATGCTGGCCGAAATCTGGTCGGAGCTGCTGCATGTGGAGCAAGTAGGTCGTTTTGATCACTTCTTTGAACTGGGCGGTCACTCGCTGCTGGCTGTCACGCTGATCGAGCGCATGCGTCAGGTCGGGCTGAGTGCTGATGTTCGCGTTCTGTTTGGCCAGCCGACACTGGCTGCACTGGCTCAGGCGGTCGGCAGCGATCATGAAGTGACAGTGCCCGCCAATCTGATCGCGGCTCAGGGATGTGAACGGATTACGCCTGAGATGTTGCCGCTGATCGATCTGACTCAGGACGAAATCGACCGGCTGGCTGCTTCGGTTCCCGGCGGTGTGGCGAACATTCAGGATATCTACCCGCTGGCGCCGTTGCAGGAAGGCATTCTCTATCACCACCTGGCTGCCGGGCTCGGTGACTCCTACTTGCAGCAGGCGGTATTCACCTTCGAGGATCAGGACCGGCTGGATGCCTTTATCGCCGCGTTGCGCGGTGTGATCGGGCGGCATGACATCCTGCGTACGGCGATTTTCTGGGAAGGTCTGAGCGAGCCTGTGCAAGTGGTATTGCGCGATGCACCGCTGCCTATCGAGGTGGTGACGCTGGACCCAAGCCATGGCGCGCTGGAAACCCGTTTGCGCGAGCATTTCGACCCGCGTCATTACCGCATGGACGTACGTCAGGCACCGCTGCTGCATCTGGCCTACGCCTACGACAATGAGCAGGATCGCTGGGTCGGCATTCTGCTGTTCCATCACATTGCACTGGACCATACCGCTCTGGATGTCTTGCAGGCTGAAATGCAGGCATTCCTCACGGGGCAGGAGGCGCAATTGGGCGCGGCGGTGCCTTATCGCAACTATGTTGCGCAGGCCAGGCTGGGCACTGAGGCGCAGACACACGATACGTTCTTTATGCAAATGCTCGGTGATGTCAATACATCGACGCTGCCATTCGGCCTGCATGATGTGCAGATGGACGGCAACGGTATCGAGCAGTTCCGGCTGGTACTGGACGAGGCGCTTGGGCAAAGGCTGCGTGCCAGCGCCCGGCAATTGGGCGTTAGCCCGGCCAGCCTGCATCATCTGGCCTGGGCACAGGTGCTGAGCCTGGTCAGCGGTCGCGAAGATGTCGTGTTCGGCACCTTGTTGATGGGCCGCATGCAGGGGGGTGAGGGGGCCGATCGTGCTCTGGGCATGTTTATCAATACCTTGCCGATCCGCATCGATATTTCTGGCCAGAGCGCAAGAGATGCAGTGCGCTCAACCCATGCCTCGCTGGCGGCTCTGCTGGCCCATGAGCACGCCTCACTGGCGCTTGCCCAGCGTTGCAGCGGCATCGAAGCACCCGCGCCATTGTTCAGCGCCTTGCTCAACTATCGTCACAGTGGCGTGCAGGTCGATGCCCAGGCACAGGCGGCATGGGACGGTATTCAAGGATTGGGCGGGGAGGAGTGGAGCAACTATCCGGTCGCGTTGAACGTGGACGATATGGTCGATTCTTTCGTGCTGACCGCCCAGGCCGTGCCTCAGGCCGGAGCGGAACGCATCTGTGCCTACATGAATCGGGCGTTGTACAGCCTGGTCGAGGCGCTGGAGCGTACCCCGGACAAGCCCGTTCACGAATTGCAGGTCTTGCCGATGGCCGAGCGTCATCAGGTATTGCTGGAGTTCAACGATACCCATGCTGACTATCCTGCGGATCAGCCGGTGCATCGTCTGTTCGAGGCGCAGGCGCGTCTGAATCCCCAGGCCATTGCCGTGGAACACGATGGCGTCCAGACCTCATATCAGGCTCTCGACGATCAGGCACAGCGGCTGGCCGGTCAGCTCTGGCATGAAGGTGTCAGGCCGGGCGAGCGTGTCGCCATGTTGCTGAACCGGTCTCTGGACTGGCTGGTCAGTGCCCTTGCCATTCTCAAATGCGGCGCCATCTATGTGCCGCTTGATCGTCAGGCTCCCGAGGAGCGCCTGCGTCTGATTATCGAGGACAGCGCCGCTGTATTGACCCTGAGCACCGCCGATACGCCGATGCCGGAGGGTATTCGCTGGCTGGACGTGACGGCACCGCAGGGGGCAGCTCTTGAGTGCGATGTCGAAACAGTCGGCAACGATGCGGCATACGTGCTGTACACCTCAGGTTCCACCGGCCTGCCCAAAGGGGTGGTGGTGCCGCACCGTGGCATTGCGCGTCTGGTCCTGAATAACCGCTTTGTGCAGTTCAGGCCTGAAGACCGATTGGCGTTCGCTTCCAATCCGGCATTCGATGCAAGCACGATGGAGGTCTGGGGCGCGCTGCTCAATGGTGGGCGACTGGTCATTATCGACCATGAATGCCTGCTGGATCCTCCCCGTTTCGCGGATGTTCTGGCACGTACCGAGGTCAGCGTGTTGTTCCTGACCACGTCGGTCTTCAACCAGTACGTGGGCCTGATAGGGCCAGCCCTTGCCGGCTTGCGTGTATTGATGTCGGGCGGTGAGCGGGCCGATGCGCAGATGTTCGGCAAGATGCGTGCACTGGCTCCGGCCTTGCAGTTGATCAACGGCTACGGGCCAACGGAAAGCACGACCTTCGCCACGACTTATGCATTCGGGGATGTTGCGCCAGACACGGCCAGCCTGCCGATTGGCAAACCGTTGTCCAACACCCGGGTGTATGTGCTGGATACGCGGCAAAAACCGGTCCCGGTGGGCGTTGCGGGTGAAATCTGTATCGCAGGCGACGGCGTGGCGCTGGGGTATCTGAATCGTGCGGAGCTGACAGCAAAAGCTTTCCTCGATGACCCGTTCAGCCCTGGCGAAGGTGCGTTGCTGTACCGCACCGGCGATTCCGGGCGCTGGCAGGCGGACGGCACGCTGGATTACCTGGGGCGTACCGACAACCAGGTCAAGGTGCGTGGCTATCGGATCGAGCTGGGCGAAATCGATGCGAGGCTGAATCTTCATCCGGCAATCAGGGAAAGTGTTGTGCTGGCGCGGCAATCGGCTGCGGCGGGGCAATGCCTGGTGGCCTACTTCACTGCCGACGGCGACGTGGGTATCGACGCGCTGCGAGCGCACATGCAGAGCCAGCTACCGGACTATATGGTGCCGAGCGCTTATGTAAGGATGGAAAACATGCCATTGACTGCAAACGGCAAGCTCGACGTGAAAGCATTGCCTGTTCCCGATGAACAGGCGCTGGTCAGCCACGGTTATGAGGCGCCGCATGAGGGCCTTGAAACTACACTGGCCCAGGCTTGGGCGCAGGTGTTGCAACTGGAGCGGGTGGGACGCCATGAACGGTTCTTCGAGCTGGGCGGTCACTCGTTGCTGGCGGTGCGTCTGGTCGGGGTTCTGACTCAGACAGATGCGCGTATCACCTTGTCCGAAGTCTTTGAACACGACAGTGTTGCTGCCATGGCCGGGCTTATCCAGCAACGCGAGAGTGGCCAGGCGCACGCAGGAGGCGCAGTTCCTGTACGACGCAGTGGCACCCGTACGCCATTGTTCCTGGTTCATGAGTTCAGCGGCCTGGATCTTTACTTCCCGGCCCTGGGCAAGCATATCGCCCCGGACACGCCGGTCTATGGTTTGCCTGCCCTGGCCTGGGGCGAGCAGCAGTTGCAGACGATGGAATGCATGGCAACCCGACTGATCGGGCTGATGCGTGAGGTTCAGCCGCATGGCCCGTATCGTCTGGCGGGCTGGTCGTTTGGTGGCGTTCTGGCCTATGAAATCGCCAACCAGTTGATCGCACTTGAGGAGACGGTCGAGTTTCTTGGTCTGATCGACAGTTATTACCCGCGTTGCGTGGATCAGGGACGTCAGCGCTGGACCCGCGAGCACGGGCATGCCTTGCATCTGCTGGATCGTTGCGAGGTTCTGGGTAACGCTTCGGCATCCAGCAGTGAAGAGCGAGCCCGTATCGCTGCGTCACTGGCAGCGCTGCAATCGATGGCTCGTCAGGTGGACTTCGATACGCTACTGCAAGCCTGCCGCGAGCAAAACCTGCTGCCTGCGGAGATAGCGGCGCTGGGCCGCGACGAGCTGTGGCATTACCTTGATCGCGAAGTCGCCCATGGCCACGCCCTTGCCAACTACACCGTGTATCCGGTGCCGGTTCCGGTCCATCTGTTCGTGGCCGCCGAACGGGCCGAGGATGCGCCGCTGCATGAAGGCTATCTCGGCTGGGAGGCCGTCTTGCCTGCTGCGAAACTGCGTTGCGTATCGGTCCCGGGCAACCATCAGACGATGATGGAGGTGCCCCATATCCAGGAACTGGGGCTGGCTATCAATGCGGCCCTGGCAGAGGGCGGCCCGACAGGCCCGGGTGGCGGGACGTTCCAGCCGTTGCTGACGATTCAGTCCGGGCGCGCCGATCACGTGCCGGTGTTCTGCGTACCGGGCGCCGGGGACAGTGTCACCGGTTTCATCGGCCTGGCTGATGCGTTTGGGCCGCACTGGCCGCTGCATGGTCTGCAACCACGCGGGCTGGATGGCGCAACTGTGCCGTTCGGTCTGGTGGAAACCGCGGCCGAGGCGTATCTGAAAGCCATCGACTCGGTCCATCCCCATGGCCCGTTGCATCTGCTGGGCCATTCGTTCGGTGGCTGGGTGGTCTATGAAATGGCGGCTCGTCTCCAGGCTCAGGGTCGTGAGGTTGCGTCGCTGACCCTGATCGACAGCGAGTCGCCAGGCTGCAATGGCGTAGTGGGCCGGCCTTATACGAGCAGTGGGGTGCTGATGCGCCTGATCGAGGCGATTCAGTTGTCGTCGGGCAAATCACTGCACATCGATGCTGCCGCATTTGCCGCACAGGACGATGCCGGCCAGATGCGTCTGCTGCATGCCGGGATGGTGCGCGCCGGAATTCTGCCAGCCCGCTCTCCGGTCACCGCAATGAACGGTCCGGCGCGTGCCTTTGGTGCAGCCTTGCGAACTCGTTATCAGCCCGTTCACCGCTATGACGGCCCCGTCCGGCTGGTGCTGGCCGAAGACCCGACTCTGGATGCGGCGCACAACCAGCGTGAGCAGCAATCGATGCTGGAGGGCTGGAAGTCTCATGTCCCGGACCTGAGTGTCTGGTACGGGCCGGGCAACCATTTCACGATCCTCAAGGACGGCCATGTTCAACGCCTCGCGCAATGGTGGCGCGAGGGACTCGTTACACCCGGCAAGGAAGTCAGCCATCCATCGATCCTGCAATAACGGCCTCGACGGCACATATCGACACCTCCATCCCGGCTGCCAGCCAGCCGGGTCTGCCAGCAACGTATTCGTGGTCTCATATGCCAAAGTTCAAGTTTCGCAAAACCGTTATCATCCTCGGCCTGTTGACTGTCGCCGGGGTCTTGTATGCCGCTACTCGCTCCGAGGAAGCGCCGCCGCAATATCTGACGGCCAGGGCCGAACGCAGCGATATCGAGAATTCGGTGCTGGCCACCGGCGTTCTGCAAGGCGTCAGGCAGGTGGATGTCGGTGCCCAGGTATCCGGCCAGTTGAAGTCACTCAAGGTCAAACTGGGGGATGAGGTCAAGAAAGGGCAGTGGCTGGCCGAGATCGATCCGGTCGTCCTGCAGAATTCCCTGCGCCAGGCTCAGGTCAATGAAGAGGATCTGATTGCCAAGAAGGAAGCCACTGCCGCGCAACTGAGCAAAGCCAAGGCGACCTACGAGCGCTATCTGAACCTGCTGCCAGCGGAAGCGATCTCGAAACAGGACTTTGAAACCGCCGAGTCGGATTACCGGGTCGAGGCTGCCAACCTGCGGTCCTTGAGCGCTCAACTCAAGGACGCTCGCATCCAGGTGGAAACTGCACGGGTCAATCTGGACTATACGCGCATCGTGGCTCCCATCGATGGCGCGGTGGTAGGGATCGTGACTCAGGAAGGCCAGACCGTCATCGCCCAACAACTGGCGCCGGTGCTGCTCAAGCTGGCCGATCTGGACACCATGACCGTCAAGGCTCAGGTTTCCGAGGCGGATGTGATTCATATCAAGCAAGGCCAGGAGGTCTACTTCACGATCCTGGGGGAGTCCGACAAACGCTACTACGGCAAATTGCGCGGTATCGAGCCTGCGCCGCAGAACTTCCTGGAAACCCAGGCCAACAACTCCAGCCGCCAGAACACAGCCGTTTTCTATAACGCACTGTTCGATGTGCCAAACCCTGAGCACAAGCTGCGGATATCGATGACTGCGCAAGTTCGCATTGTGCTTTCCAAGGCCACTGGTGTGCTGACAGTGCCTGTTGCGGCGTTGGGTGACAAAGATGCGGAGGGCCGCTTTGCGATTCGAGTGCTGGATGCTCAGGGAGTGGCTCAGGTTCGCAAGGTCAAGACCGGTATCAATAACAATGTCCGGGTACAGATCGATGACGGATTGCAGGAAGGCGATCAGGTTGTCATTGGCGAACCGTCCACCGCAACGGCGACCGCGGCCTCAACCTCGGGGGCAGGCGCATGACGACTCAGCCGTTACTGGAGCTACAGGGCATTACCCGACGTTTCAGCGCAGGTGCCAAGGATTTCATTGCCCTGGATGACATCAACCTGACGATCAATCATGGGGAACTGGTCGCGATCATCGGGGCCTCAGGGTCGGGCAAGTCGACCTTGATGAACGTGCTGGGCTGCCTCGACCATGCCGATGCCGGAAGTTACAAGGTCAGTGGGCGCGAAACCCATTCGTTGACCGATGACGAGCTGGCAGCGCTGCGCCGTGATCATTTTGGTTTCATTTTCCAGCGTTATCATCTGCTCAGTCATTTGAGCGCGGTCAATAACGTCGAGATGCCAGCGATCTATGCCGGGGTAGGCGAGTCGGCCCGCAATGACCGAGCGCAAGAGCTGTTGTCCCGCCTGGGTCTTGGCGATCACTTGCGTAACCGTCCCAATCAGCTTTCCGGTGGTCAGCAGCAACGGGTCAGCATTGCACGGGCCTTGATGAACGGCGGCGAGATCATTCTGGCCGACGAGCCCACAGGCGCGCTGGATACTGCCAGCGGCAAGGAAGTGATGAAGATTCTGCTGGAGCTCAATGCGGCCGGGCGTACGGTTATCCTGGTCACGCACGATGAAAAAGTCGCGGCGCATGCGCATCGGATCATCGAGATCTCCGACGGCAAGATCATCAGCGATCGTACCAATCCCGCCCGCCAGACGCTGGAAGACGATGACCAGGAGGTATTACCGAGCAAAACCCGGCAGGGTAATCGTCTGGTGGCCAGCTTCGAGCTGTTCCGCGAAGCCTTCAGCATGGCCTGGATAGCGCTGATATCGCACCGCATGCGTACCTTGCTGACCATGTTGGGAATTGTGATCGGCATCACGTCCGTGGTGTCTATCGTGGCAGTCGGTGAGGGGGCCAAGCGTTACGTGCTCAATGACATTGCCGCCATTGGCAGTACGACAATCGAGATATTTCCCGGCACTGACTGGGGAGACAGCCGCTCGGCGGCAATCGAAACCCTCTCTCTGGGCGATGTCGCTGCGCTGGGGGACCAGTACTACATCGACAGTGCAACGCCCAATGTCGGCCGCAACCTGTTATTGCGCTATCAGAACCTCGACGTGACCGCGACCGTCAACGGGGTAGGCGACAACTATTTCAGGGTGCGTGGCATCAAGATGGGTGAGGGCGTAGGGTTCAGCAAAGAAGACAGTATTCGCCAGGCCCAGGTGGTGGTGATCGACCACAACACTCGCACACGCCTGTTCGGGCCGAAAACCGACCCGTTGGGCCAGGTGATACTGGTGGATAACCTGCCCTGTATCGTTATTGGTGTGACGGAAGACAAGAAAAGCGTCTTCAATACCAGCAAGAACCTGAATGTATGGATGCCTTACGAAACGGCGTCCGGCCGGTTGCTGGGGCAGCGCTATCTGGACAGCATCACGGTGCGCGTCAAGGACGGCCAGCCAAGCAAGCTGGTGGAAGAAAACCTGACCAGACTCATCGAGAAACGTCATGGCACCAAGGATTTCTTCACCTATAACCTGGACAGCATCATGCAGACCGTGCAGAAGACCAGCCAGTCGCTGGCGCTGCTATTGTCGCTGATTGCAGTGATTTCCCTGGTGGTCGGCGGTATTGGCGTCATGAACATCATGCTGGTATCGGTGACCGAACGTACCCGCGAGATCGGCATCAGGATGGCAGTGGGTGCAAGGCCCTCGGATATCCGTCAGCAGTTTCTGGTGGAAGCTGTCATGGTCTGCCTGTTGGGGGGCCTGATCGGCATAGGACTGTCCTTTGCCATAGGTTATGTGTTTTCCCTGTTGGTCAAGGAATGGCAAATGGTGTTTTCACTGGGCTCGATCATTACGGCTTTCGTCTGCTCAACCCTGATCGGCATCGTGTTCGGCTTCGTACCGGCACGCAATGCTGCGCGGCTTGATCCGATCGATGCCCTGGCTCGGGACTGAGGCACACTGACTGCCGCAGTTGAATCGATTGCGGCAGTTAAGGACGAGGTGGCGCAACGGTATCGGTTGGTACATCCATGGGATATAGAACCGATGCCGCTGCATAAGGAAGTGAGGTTATAAGAGAAGAGTTGTATCAGACCGCTTTCTGATAGACACCGGCAGCAGGGTGGCGCTTGGTGTCCGTGGCGTGCAGCCAGCGAAGCAAAGGGCTGCGTCCGCCGATCCCCATCTTTACTGCTGCGCGCTTGAAATAGCTTTCTACGGTGCTGACCTTCAATTCGAGCCGTTCGGCCAACTGAGGCACGGTGAGGCCGGCCAGCAGCCCTACGCAAACTTCTGTTTCGCGCAGAGACAGGCTCAGTTCCGACGCCTGTAGCCGATCGAGGAAGCGCTGACGAAGGCTTTCCATGGCGGCATCTTCATCGGCCCCGGCAATGATCGGCGTAGGGGCAACGGCTGCGCGCACGGGTGTCAGGGTCGCGATGTGCTCCTCGACAATGGGCAGCAGCATCCAGGACATGTCCTTGAGCTGAGCCCGCTCCTGGCTGGTGAAGGGTTTGGAGGACGATGAGCGATAGACCGAGATGACGCAGCGTTGGCCGTTGCTGTGCGATGCCAGGTGTACTTGAGGCACCTCACTGTGATCCTCGCACGGGTTCTCGATGTCCTGTGCGTCATAAGCCGGCGTGCCAAACTTGATACTTTTGTCGACGCGAGCATTGGCGACCTGGTCGACGCTCAGCAAGACAGGCTCCAGGCGTTGCTGGCTGCCCTGAGGCAACGCATCCTGGCTTGAGTCTTTATCCATGGAGACTGGCGCTGAGGCACCTGCCGCAACCTCCACGAGCCTGGTTCTGTGCTGGCTCACATGAGTGGCATCCACATGAAGCGAGGCGCTGATCAGATCGTGAAGCAGACGCGCAAAATGACGGCTTCCAGTACCGGTGATGACTTTGCCCAGATGGGGAAAGAGTTGTTGAACGTTCATCAGACTTCCTTTTTGTGTTAGATGAAATTTTTTTCAGTTGAATCTCTTCAACCTCAGTCACGACCCGTGCGTGACCGGGCTTATGGCTTAAGGTCCGGGCAGTCATCTTCCTGTACGCTGCCCAAGCCTTCCCCCGACGACTCGGGGGCTGTTTCCTGGCGGCAAGTGAAAGGTTGCAAACTTGCCAAACACAGGAGCTGCTCAAAAACGACATCAAGTGGTCGCCAACTATTTTCAAGATGCCTGAATATTGAACAGTGCTTGATTTTTAACTTTCGACCCCCTCTTTTACTACTGTACCTAGGTACAGGAATGATTCATGAAGTCGGGCGAAGGTCGTTATAACTTTTTTCAATGTCGCAAATAGTTAATTTTTATCGGGAACATTTCTTGAGGTGGTCAGCGGTTAAACAAAGGCAGCGCCTCAGAGTCGTTTAAACATATAGATGTTTCAAACGCATGTTTAGGGCGTAAGTTATTAGGATATATCGCTGAGGCACGCAGATGACGCACTAATTGAGTGCGGAAAGTCCTTTCGATATAGGTGGGTAAAGGCGGTATTTGGTGTTTCTGGACTAGACCAAGTTAATCTTTGGACTAGACCACGCATTGTTTCTGGACTAGACCAAGTTGAGATACATGGCTTTCATCATGGCTTGTTTGACATTCACGCACTCCAGTTTTTCCGTCATCTGGTGAGCATAGAATTTCACTGTGCGCTCACTGATATTCATTATCAGACCGATCTCGCGGTAAGTCTTGCCCATACTGAGCCATCTCAGAAACTCGTTTTCACGGGGCGTCAATCTCAGCGATTCGCACGTGGAGCAAGGCAACGGTCGGTTGTGATGGGCGATATCGCTTATGGCTTTTATCGCCAGAAGGTGGGACTGCATGCTGGGCACAAAGGCTTTATTTGCAAGGGATGCGGCCAGGTGCATCGAGCCAAAGGTGCGGCCCGGCTCATGCATGGGAACGGTAAAGCCCTGTTCTATCCCGTAGCGTGCGGACTGCTCGACCACTTCCAGATTGGCATGCTTGGGGCGCAACACCTCGCTCCAGAAGAACGGGCTTGAGGTGTTTGCCGAGTGAATGATGATGGGGTCTTTCTTGTAGAGCGACTTCTTGCGATAGGTCTCAATCCATTCGGTCGGGTAGTTGCTGAATATCGAGACTCGAGAAATGCCCAGCGGGGTCAGGTCCATGTGCAGGTAGGCAAAATAATCAACGTTTAACTTGCCAAACAGCGAGGAGAGCGAACTGATATATTCCGTCTCGCTGGCGGCAGGGAAATTGCGCTCCGCTTCGATGAGCAAATCCAATACCTGGGAGTCCGGTAATTTTTTGTGCATAGAGTCAGTCCGATAAATATCAATCTTTGCCACGCATGAGCGGCGCCTGTTATCCGGTCAAGAACGCTGAATAGTGCGAGTTTTCATCGGAAGGAGTTGCGGTCATACGACAACGGACGATTGAGGAAGTTCAATAAGGATTTTGAGACTTTTAACGTGTTTAAGGCCCCGGACTCTGTCAGGCCTGAAAGAATCATGATTTTCAAAGTCGCTGTTCCGTCTGCTATTAGATTCGACAAAACCATGTCTGGACTCACTCATGCACCTTGATGTGGAAAAAGGCTATATCGTTTCAGCATCTAGCGCAACCGTAGGGGAGTAGCTTTCATCATTTTCGACTAGTGAGTGCGGAGGGCGATTGTCTTCGGGTCTTTGGATTGAGTGAATTAGTAACACTATTAAAATTAGTTAGTCCAAAAAGATACAGATGTGTAGGTAAAAAAATATTAATGCAGCAGGGGGCGAGAAGTGCTAGCTCTTTAATATTAAGCGCTTACTATTATCGAGTGGAGAGTCACTTGGCCACTATCATCATTAGAATGGATGATACCTGATGCCCGCTCACGCGGGGGGTGGCTGGAGGCTTGCTGAAGGGAGGCTTGCAGGAGTGCTGTATTCAGTCCACCCGCCACCCAGGGCCTTGTATAGATTGACTTCGGCCGTGAGCTGGGCGAGGCGGTTCGAGATCAATGTGGACTGCGCGTTGAACAGCGAGCGCTGGGCATCCAGCAAGGTAAGGCTGCTATCCAGGCCGCTGCGATAGCGAGCCTCAGCCAATCGGTAATAGTCCTCGTTAGCCTTCAATGAGTCACGTTGCGCGGCCAGTTGCTGCGTGTAGGTCTGCCTTGCCGCCAGGCCATCAGCGACTTCCTGGAAAGCGGTCTGGATGCTTTTCTCGTACTGTGCAACCCGGATATCTTTCTGGATTTTCGAGTAATCCAGGCTGGCGCGCAGGTTGCCCGCGTTGAAGACTGGAATATTGATCTGGGGCTGGAAAAGCCATCCCCCTGAACCGGCCTTGAACAGCCTGGACAGCTCGGTGCTGGATGTACCCGCGTTGGCGGTCAGGCTGATACTCGGGAAAAATGCGGCTCGTGCAGCCCCGATATTGGCATTGGCGGCTTTAAGCAGGTGTTCGGCTTCCTGAATGTCGGGGCGGCGCTGCAATAATTCTGAAGGCAGCCCGGCGGGCACACTGCCCAGCAGCTCATTGCTCAAGGGCTGTGCCGGCAGAGTGTCCGATACGCTTGTGCCTACCAGAAGCGTCAGGGCATTGAGGTCCTGGGCAATCAGTCTTTCGTATTGCGCGAGGTTGGCCCGTGCGCTTTCCACTGACGTACGAGCCTGGCTGATGGCCAGAGCCGACGCAGTGCCTGCAGAGCCTTGCTGCAGAGTCAGCTTGAGGCTCTTTTCATAGGTTTTCAGTGTGTCCCTGGTGAGCTTGAGCTGTTCCTGATCTGCCCGCCAGGTGAGGTAGGCGTTTGCCACATTGGCCACAAGGCTCAATTGCGTGCTGCGTCTGGCTTGCTCGCTGGAAAGATAGGTTTCCAGACTTTCCTGAGTAAGGCTGCGGTTTCGCCCGAACAGGTCAAGCTCGTAGGCGCTGATACCCAGCGTGGCCGAGTAGGAGCTGCTGATAGCGCGTTCACCAAGGCCTGACATATCGGCCGGAAGGCTTTGTCGGCTACCTGATCCGCTCACCGAAACCGAAGGAAACAGATCGCTGCGCTGTATGCGGTACTGGGCCTGATAGGCCTCAAGGTTGAGCACTGCTACGCGCAAGTCACGGTTATTGGACAGTGAGCTTTCGATCAACTGGGCAAGCACCGGATCACGAAAGAAATTCCGCCAGCCTTGTTCCGCCGCTGCAATATCCACCAGATTGTTATTGCCTGCCGAGGCGTAGGGATAGTTTGCAGCCACAGGGGAGGGAGGGCGTTGGTAGTCGGGAATGAGGGAACAGCCGCCAAGCACTGAAACTGCTATGGCGCTGAGCAGAAAATACTTCATTGAAATAACCTTTGTGGATACCGGCAACCCACCGCAGTCAGGGGGTTAGGCACTCTGAGAGACACCAATCATCCACTTCACCAGACCGTGACGTCCTTTGACGCCAAGCTTGGCCGCTGCGCGCTTGAGGTAGGTTTCTATGGAGCTGTTTTTGACATGGAGCTTTTCAGCCATTTCCGGAACCGTCGAACCTGCGAGCAAGCCAAGACAGATCTCTTTTTCACGCAATGACAGCCTGACTTCTGAAAGCGTCAGCTTTTCGTTGAAGTCTTTCAGCAATTGTTGTCCGCCCAGCATTCCCGCATCGTCTTCGGCCGGTGTGCTGCACAGATTGCGTGTTGCCTGGGCATGTCGTTCCAGCAAGGGCAGCAGCGTTTCGGAAAAATTCTTGAGGAAGGACAGCTCATGAAGGGAGAAATCGCGCAGTGGCTGTTCGCGCTGCAGAGAGATCACACAGCGGCGATTGGACTTTCGTGAAACCAGATTGCACTGGTAAGCGGCCGTAGAACCTACGGTGTTGCCGGGTGCATCGTTGAATGGATATTTGAGGTGAATCAGCAGTGAGTCATCCAGGTTGAGCATTCGCGTGAGCAGCATCTGGTTGTCCGGCGATGCTGTCGGCGTTCCCTGCTTTCGTTCTGTAGCTTCGCGCCCCAGAGGCTGGATGCTTATGATGCTTGCTTCGTTTTCGTCAATTGTCCATTCGCTGAGGTCAAGAAGGTCAATAGGCACTGAGGCTGCTATGAGTTGGTACATGTTGGAAACGAACTGCGCATCACCGACGCTCGAGATCAGACGTCCCAGTTCCAGAAAGTAAGCCGGTTGTTTTCCCGTCATTCGTAGATTGGCATTCATCACACTTGCGCCCCCATGGCATTTATTTCCGCCAGGATTCCAGACCTCGTCCAGTTCGGAATTCCATCAATGTCTGCCTTGTTGCAGGCTCATTTGTAGGACAAGACTCCTAATGTATGGATGAATGTACACATCGCCTTTAGTCCATGTCTGTAAGGGAAACTGGGGACAAACTGTCATGCATGCGCAGGGTGGCGCTACAGCCCTTGTACCAGAGGGTTCTTGCCGGTTCAGGGGAGCATATTGCTACAGGTGCGGCCTCCCACGCTCAGGAAAAAACCACAGAAACCTTGTCCCCAAATGCAAGGACAGACGTGCCCGCTTCTGGATGCTTCCATTCCCTTGCTTGAGGAATGAGGGGGATTTTCATGCATATCAAGAGAAGGGCCTGGCGGTGAGGATCTGGCGCTTTCTGCGGGGCCTTAACTACCGCAAGATCATTTTGAGAGTGATCTTCATCGATCTGCTGGTTTCGCTGGCGGGTTATGCCCTCTATAAAGGTGCGACTCAAAGCGACACCCCGAATTATCTGACTGCCTCGGCAGAGATCACCAGCATTGAACATGCGGTGCTGGCAGACGGGGTGCTTCACGGGCAGCAGCAAGTGGATGTGGGCGCGCAGGTTTCCGGCCAGTTGCAAACCCTGAAAGTCGCACCGGGCGACAATGTCCATAAGGATCAGTTGCTGGCCCAGATCGATCCTCTGCCTGCGCGCAATGCGTTGCGTCAGGCAATCGTCAACAGTGAAAGGCTCACTGCGGACAGAGATGCAGCGGCTCATCAGTTGAAGCTCGCGCGCCTGACCTATCAGCGCTATGAGGAACTGGGGGCTGATGCGGCGGTATCTCGTGAGGATTTCGACAAGGCAAAGTATGACTATGAAGAGTTGAGCGCGACACTGGCTTCGCTTGAGGCCCAGGTACGCACTGCCCGGATCAAGATAGAAACTGCCCGCATAAACCTGGGCTATACGCGCATTCTTGCCCCTATGGATGGCAAGATCCTGGCGATTGTCACTCAGGAAGGCCAGACAGTCATTGCCGAACAATTGGCACCCGTGATCCTGAAAATGGCCCAGCTCGACACGATGACGATCAAAGCCCGGGTTTCCGAGGCGGATGTGGTCAAGATCAAGGTCGGCATGCCGGTCTACTTCACGATACTCGGGGACCGTGACAAGCGTTACAACGCCACATTACGCGGCATCGAACCAGCCTCTACCAGCTTCGCCAGCCAGTCCGGTGGAGCAGGGCGGTCAGATTCGGCGGTTTTCTACAATGCCCTGTTCGATGTGCCCAACCCGGACGGGCGCTTGAGAATCAACATGACGGCACAGGTGCGAGTGGTGCTTGAAGTGGGAGAGGGCGTGCTGACGATTCCGGTTGCTGCGTTGGGGGAACAGAATCCCGACGGCACTTTTCCTGTCAGTATCCTCGAAGAAAAAGACCAGGTCAGAGCGGAAAACATACGCACTGGCATCAATAACAAGGTCCGGGTTCAGGTGCTTTCCGGCCTGAAAGCCGGGGACAAGGTGGTGATTGGAGGAGAGGTGGCAAAATAAGCACGCGACTCTCTGGGATCACATTCAAAATATTTAGATACGAAACGCGGTGAACTAAAACTCCTGCAGAACGATCCTCTTTTCTGCGCAGTCCGCGCGCGTGCCTGACAGACCAGTGCTTTCGTACTGAGCATCCGCCAGGTGCGCCACACGATAAGGAGCCGCCGTGACCGTTACCGCTAACCCCGTCTACCGAAGCACGCCAAGCCCGCTGCATGCGATCTTGCTTGCCGGAACCGTTCCGCTGTTTCTCGGTGCCTTGCTGAGCGACATTGCCTACTTCAAGACCTTCCAGATCCAATGGAGCAACTTCGCCTCCTGGCTGATTGCCGGAGGGCTTGTTTTCTGCGGGCTGGCGCTGTTGTTCGCGCTCGCCAACCTGATCCGGGCGCAGCAGAAGGCAGGACGCCCGGTGCTGTACTTCCTGCTACTGCTGGTCACTTGGGTGCTGGGGCTCGTCAATGCCTTCGAGCATGCGAAAGATGCATGGGCCGTCATGCCCTCTGGACTGATTCTCTCAGTCATCGTGACCCTGCTGGCCTTCGTGGCGACCTGGACCGGACTGACCAGTCTGCGGTCGGGAGGTGCGCAATGAGACACCTGAACGCATTGTCTGTCTTGAGCGTCGCGTTACTGTTGAGCGCATGTGGTGGCGAAGCGGACAGTACCCAGTCGCTCGGCCCCGATCCCAAGCTGCCGGAACCGCAGCGCGGCCTGTTGCCCAGCATGAAAATTGCCGAGCCGGTGGCGTGGGGTGATCAAAAGCCAACGGTGCCTCAGGGTTACAGCATCACGGCGATCGCGACTGATCTGAGAATTCCGCGCCAGACCCTGGTCCTGCCCAATGGTGACATCCTCGTCGCAGAAGGGCGTGGTGGTGGTGCTGCGAAGCTCAAGCCCAAGGACGTGATTGCAAGTGTCATCAAGGCCGAGGGCAATACCAAAGTCAAAGGCGGCAACCGTCTGACATTGCTGCGCGATGCCGACGGCGATGGCACCTATGAATTGAAAACGGTATTCGCCGAAAACCTCAACGCGCCGTACGGCCTGGCCTTTGCCGATGGCAAGCTGTATGTAGCAAACCAGGATGCGCTGGTGCGTTTCGATTATGCAGAAGGCCAGACCAAGGCCAACGGCTCGCCCACCAAGGTCACCGACCTGCCTTCCGAGATCAACCACCACTGGACCAAGGCGTTGACCATCAGCCCCGATGGCCGCTTCCTGTATGTCGGCATCGGTTCAAACAGCAATGTTACCGAGCGCGGGATGGAAGCGGAGGTTGACCGTGCCATGGTGTGGCAGATCGACGCCCAGACGGGAGCCCACAAACCGTATGCAACCGGCTTGCGCAACCCGACGGCATTGACGATTCAGCCCGGGACCGGTCAGTTGTGGACGGTGGTCAATGAGCGCGACGAACTGGGACCCGATCTGGTACCGGACTACCTGACCTCAGTGCGCGAAGGCGGGTTTTATGGCTGGCCCTACAGCTATTGGGGTCAGAACGTGGACTCACGCGCACAGCCGCAGAACCCTGAAAAGGTTGCCGCTGCGATCAAGCCGGATTACAGCCTGGGGTCACACGTCGCCGCACTCGGCGTCGATTTCTCGATACCGGCCATGGGCGACAAATATGCAGACGGGGTATTTGTCGGTGAGCATGGCAGTTGGAACCGGGATAATCCGGTGGGTTACAAAGTGATCTTCGTACCGTTCAGTAACGGCCGTCCTGCAGGTGAGCCGCTTGATTTCGCTACGGGCTTCCGTGGTACCGACGGGAAAACCCGTGGCAGGCCTGTGGGTGTCACTGTCGACCCACGTGGCGCACTGATCATCGCGGACGACCTTGCGAATACGGTTTGGAGGGTGACTCGTAACAGGTAAGCCTGGAGTGGCGCGCCGGGCATAGGTACTGCCCGGCGTGTCGATATTCAGGTTTTTTGTGGGGGGCTGACGCGCTGTGTCAGGTACTCTGCAAAGGGCGCAGGATCCGTCGAGCAAAGCAGGTGTGCCACAGACCTGACCTCGGACTCGGGCCAGTTCCACCAGGCGGACTCTGTAAGCAAGCGCCGCATGCCCTCGTCAAAACGCCAGCGAATATGCTTTGCCGGATTGCCACCGACAATCGAATATGGCGCAACGTCTCGGGTAACCAGTGAGCCAGCCGCTACAACAGCACCATCGCCGATGGTCACGCCTGACAAGATCTTGGTGTGCGAGCAGATCCAGCAATCATTGCCGATCACCACATCACCGTTGCTGCCGCCAAAATCCTCTATGTGAGCGACTTCCTCGATCATCGCCGGGAACGGATAACAGCTGAGCCAGTCGCTGCGATGATGGCCACCCAGGTAAACCTCGACATTCATTGCAATGGAGGTGTAGGCGCCCACACGCAACGTTGTGCCTTCGCTCCAGTCGTGGACTCGCAGGTCGCCGTAGGTGCCCAGGCCAAAGCTGAATTGCGGATAGCGATTACGCAATTTCTGTGTAACCCGTTCGAGCCTGGACAAATTGCGCAGGGCTTTGCGTTCCCGGTGCTCGCGCCATTTGCGCAATAGATTCATGAAGAGAGCCTTTTCGGACTTTTGAAAACGGTCGTCATCCTGAACAAAGGGATGAGATGTGGCAAGTATGAGGGCCTTCATGATCAAGGCCATGACCCTGTTCTCGATCGAATCCGGTCTCAGCGTCAACCTGAAAAGTCATAAGTTAATGACTAAAAACTATTTTTCTTATTCCTAAAGGCAATATATCGTCGATTCACATGAACGATGTTTTTGGAATGAGGGATCAGGAATGCGGCGTCTTACGGCTTTGGCAATGGCTATTGCAATCAGTGGTTCGGCGTGGGCGAAGACGCCTGCGGATACGTTGATTGTGGCTCGTTCAATTGACGATATCGTCAGCCTTGATCCTGCTGAAAGTTTTGAAATTACCGCTACAAATACCCTGACTAATCTGTATCAGCGTCTGCTTGAGCCTGATCGCCAGAACCCGTCCGTACTGGTCCCGGCGTTGGCGGCAAGCTGGACGGCCGCCAGTGACGACAAGAGCCTGGTTTTCAAACTGCGCCCCGGAGCGACTTTCTCTTCGGGTAACGCGGTACGTCCAGAGGACGTCATTTACTCTTTCAAGCGCGTCGTCAAACTGAACAAGACTCCCTCATTCATCCTGGGTGAGCTGGGCTGGAATGCAGAAAACATTGACGGCTTCCTCACCAAGGTTGATGAAAACCACGTAAAAGTCGCCTGGCCCGCAGGTGTAGGCAGCTCGTTTGCCTTGAGTATCCTGTCGGCTACTCCTGTTGGTTTCATTGTCGATGCGACAGAAGTCGAGAAGCATGCGAAGGGCGCCGATCTGGGGAATGGCTGGCTGAAAAATCACTCGGCGGGCACTGGTGCTTATGCGTTGCGTTCCTATACGCCCCATGAAGCAGTGGTTTTGCAGGCCAACCCCCATGCCGCCGTGGCTCCCAAGCTGAAGACGGTCGTGATCAAGAATGTCACTGACCCGGCGACCCGTCGCCTGCTGGTGGTTCAAGGTGATGCCGACCTTGCGTTTGATCTGGGAGCCGACCAGTTCAGCGCTCTGGAAAAGCAGAAGGGGGTGACAGTCCAGCGCTTCCCTTCATCGATGATCTACTACCTGGGCATCAACAGCGGTAACACTCAGGTTCCCGCCCTGAAGAATCCCGCTTTCTGGGAAGCCGCCCGCTGGCTCGTGGACTACCAGAGCATTTCCAATAACCTGCTGAAAGGGCAGTACAGCGTTCACCAGTCGTTCCTGCCGGCAGGCGTGGCGGGTTCATTGAGTGATCAGCCATTCAAGCTGGACGTGGAGAAAGCCAAAAGCATCCTGAAAAATGCCGGCATCGCTGAAGGCACCAAGGTTGAATTGAATGTCTTCAATCAGCCGCCTTACACCGACATTGCCCAGGCGCTGCAATCCAGTTTCGCGAAAGCAGGCATCGACATTGCTGTTCGTCCTCTGGTCGAGAGCGAGCTGTGGGCAAAAATGCGGAGCCGTGATTTCCAGTTGATCTTTACCTATTGGGGCATGGACTACCTTGACCCGAACTCCAACGCCAGTACCTTCACCTACAACGTGGAGAATGGGCCAAAAACGCTGGCATGGCGTACCCAGTGGAATATTCCCCAGCTAAGCCAGGAGACTCGTGCCGCAGCGGCTGAGCGCGACCCACAGAAACGCACCGCCTTGTACGGCCATCTGCAAAAGACCGTGCAGGAAAGTTCGCCCTATGTAGTGGCGCTGCAAGGTCGTAATCAGGTTGCAGTCCATGAAGGCGTCGAGGGTGTTCTGCAGAACATCACGGTTTCTCTGCCGTACTTCGATCAGGTGAGCAAAGCCAAGTGAGGGTAGGGGCCTCGCGAAGGTTTCGAGTGGCAGGAACGGGATTGTTAACCTTGCTGGTCACGCTGCTCGGCCTGCTTTTCTTTACTTTTCTGCTGACCACGTTGTCCCCGGTCGATCCAGCGCTACGGATTGCCGGGGATCGTGCTAGCGAGGCATCGCTGGCTCAGGTACGCACTGACCTGGGACTGGATCAACCCTGGCCGGTACGTTTCGGTAATTACCTCCAGCAACTGGCTCAGGGCGATCTGGGCGTTTCCAATACCTCCAGCAAAACGGTGCTGGAGGATTTGAAGCGTGCCTTGCCCGCGACTCTGGAGTTGGCAACCCTGTCGATTGTGCTGGGGGCGTCCCTTGGTCTGTCACTGGGCCTGCTGGCTGTCTGGCGGCCGGGCGGCTGGATCGACACTCTGGTGAGGCTGTTCTCGCTGATCGGCTACTCGGTGCCGGTATTCTGGCTCGGGCTGCTGATGCTGCTGTTGTTCTATGCAAAATTGCAGTGGGCGGGAGGGCCTGGCCGCCTGGACGACTCGTTTCTTTACACCATTGAACTGCCCAGTGGCTGGATGCTGTGGGACACCTGGCGATCCGGCGAGGAGGGGGCTTTGCGTAATGCTTTCTCACACTTGGTACTGCCGGTGACGGTCTTGGGTTTTTATGCCATGGCGGGGATTTGTCGGCTGACACGCTCTGCGTTACTGGGTGAGATGGGCAAGGAATACGTGATAACCGCTCTGGCCAAAGGTGCAGGCCGTGGTCGAGTGTTGTTTCGTCACGTTCTACCCAATGTCGCAGGCACGTTGGTGATTGTGGTTGCCCTGGCTTATGCCGGTCTGCTCGAGGGCTCCATTCTTACTGAAACCGTCTTTGCCTGGCCGGGCATCGGCCGCTATCTGACGACTGCATTGTTCGCAGGCGATGTGCCGGCGATTCTGGGTAGCACCTTGGTGATCGGCCTTTGTTTCGTGATCGTCAACGGTATCGCCGATGTGTTGGCAGGCATGATCGACCCACGGACGAGGGAGTTGCTATGAGTCTTTCTGTAGCCTTCGATAGCGTGTCGGGGCGACGCTGGTGGCGTCGTTCGCCAGCCTTGACCCTTGGCGGATCGTTGATTGTATTGCTGCTGTTGGTTGCGCTGTTCGCACCCTTGTTAAGCGGCTTTGATCCAAACCACCAAGATATCGAACAGCGGTTATTACCACCGTCAGCCAGTCATTGGCTAGGCACCGACGGCTTTGGCCGGGATCTGTTTACGCGGTTGCTTTACGGCACTCGTCCCACCTTATTGCTGGTGTCACTGGTCTTGTTGTTGACCTTGCCCATCGGTGTACTGGTGGGTGTTACAGCCGGGTTCTACGGCGGCTGGCCAGAGCGAATCCTGATGCGCATGACCGATGTGGTCATGGCTTTTCCGCAACTGGTTCTGGCTTTGGCTTTCGTCGCCATTCTCGGGCCTGGGTTACTCAATGGCGCGCTGGCTTTGTCGCTCACTGCATGGCCAGCTTATGCCCGTCAGGCACGGGCCGAGACCAGTGTCCTGCGCGACAGTGACTATCTGGCTGCGGCTCATCTGCAAGGGATCAAGGGTGCGCGCTTGTTGCTCGGGCATGTATTGCCGCTGTGCCTGCCTTCGGTGATTGTGCGGGTGGCATTGAATCTGGGCGGCATCATTCTGGCGGCTGCCGGGCTCGGTTTTCTCGGGCTGGGTGTCGAGCCACCGACTGCCGAGTGGGGCTCGATGGTTGCCGATGGAAGCCGTGTCATTTTTGATCAGTGGTGGGTTGCGGCTGCACCGGGTATCGCCATTCTACTGACGAGCCTGTCCTTCAACCTGCTGGGCGATGGCCTGCGCGATGTTCTGGATCCCCGTCATGGTACGTGATGAAACCCTTCTGGATGTACGAGGCCTGAGTGTCGGGTTTCCCGGGCCTGATGCCCAGCGGATTGATGTCGTCAAAGGGATCGATTTCACGGTGGGGACTGAAAAGGTTGCCTTGGTGGGTGAGTCTGGCTCGGGTAAGTCACTGACCGCCCGTGCGCTTCTTGGGCTGGTTCCTCGTCCAGGACAGGTGTCTGCCGGGCATCTGCGCCTGGGAGGCAATGATTTGCTGGGCTTGAGCGAAAAACAGTGGCAGACCCTGCGCGGCACGCGGCTCTCACTGGTGTTGCAAGACCCCAAATATTCCCTCAACCCGGTGCTGAAAGTCGGTACCCAAGTGGAGGAAGTACTGGTATTGCACACTCGGCTCGGGCGTCGCGAGCGCCGTGAGAAAGTGCTGGAAATGCTCGACGCGGTGGGCTTGCCAAATCCTGCCGCGCTTTATGACCTTTATCCTCATGAACTGTCCGGAGGCATGGGCCAGAGGGTCATGCTGGCAGCGATGCTGATCAATGATCCTCGTGTGTTGATTGCTGATGAACCGACGTCAGCACTCGACAGTAGCCTGCGCGACCAGATGCTCGATTTGATCATGGGCCTGGTGGAGGAGCGGGGCATGGGCCTGCTGTTGATCAGCCACGATCTGCCTCTGGTTGCCAAATATTGCGATCGCGTGCTGGTCATGTATCGCGGCAACATCGTGGACCGGTGCCGGGCATCAGAGTTGGCGACTGCCAGCCATCCTTATACAAAAACCTTGTGGAACTGCCAGCCTTCGGCGCAGAGCTACGGGCAACCATTGCCCACTCTGGACAGAAGCCTGCTTGAGGAGCGTCAATGAGCGCAGTGGATATCAGTTCGTTGGCGGTGAGTTTCAAGCGGGGGTTGAGCCACTTCAAGGCGCTGGAAGTCGAGCAGATACATATCGAGCCTGGTGAATGTTACGGTTTGATCGGTGGCTCCGGCTCTGGCAAGTCGACCCTGTTGCGGGTCCTTGCGGGATTGCAGCGTGACTGGCAGGGCAACGTTCAATTGTTCGGCCAGTCCCTTGTGGCGCAGCGAGCTTTTACGGGCAAACTGCGCCGTGATGTCCAGATGGTGTTCCAGGACCCGTACGCCTCATTGCACCCCTTGCATCGAATTCGTCGTAGCCTGCGCGAACCACGGCAAATCAACGGATTGCCTTTTGATGAAGCCAGTCTGGTGGCGTCATTGGAGCAGGTCGGGTTACCGGCCGAGGTGCTGGACCGTTATCCGCATCAGCTATCCGGTGGGCAACGCCAACGAATCGCGATTGTGCGTGCCTTGCAACTGCAGCCAAGGTTGCTGTTGCTCGATGAACCCACCTCGGCGCTGGACATGACCGTCCAGGCGGAAATCCTCAATCTGCTTCAAGGCCTGCGACGCGATACCGGGATGACCATGGTTCTGGTCAGTCATGACATGAATACGGTTGCACATCTGTGTGACAGGGCCGTGCTGATCAAGGGCGGAAGCATTGAGCGGCGGCTGGACAGGGAAGGGTTGTCGGGGATTGTTTAAAGCCCCCGTCGCATCGATAACCGAGCCCGGATATTTGACCGAACGGTCATATCTGCTTAGGGTAGCGCGCTTTGTCTTGCTTTGAGATTGCCATGACCAACCGCTCTAAACTGCCGCCTGCCGTCTATCTGCTGGGTTTGACGATCTTCACACTTGTCACCGCAGAGTTCATGGTGGCCGGGATGATGCCGGCGCTGGCAGACTCATTCTCGGTGAGCCTTGCTCAAGTCGGTAACCTTATCGCCTTTTATGCACTGGGCATGGCACTGGGCGGGCCACCGGTCATGGTGCTTCTGATTTCCCGCAACATCGGCAACAAGCATGCGCTCATCGGGCTACTGACCCTGTACGTTGCAGCCGGAGCACTGGCATCTGCTGCGCAAAGCTACGAGACCCTGTTGGTGGCCAGAGTCATCATGGGCGTGGCCAGCGCCGCATGCATCGGGTTATGCATGACAATCTGCGCCGGGCTTGTGCAGCCTGAAGCCAGGGGGCGGGCGGTCTCAGTTGTTCTGGCCGGGCTCATGCTTTCGCCTGTAGCGGGCGTGCCGATGACCAATGTGATTGAGCATGCTTTTGGATGGCGTGTGAGTTCATGGCTGATTGTGGCGTTATCGTTGGTGTGCACATTCCTGGTCGCCACCAGGCTGCCTCATGGCGGTACAGACAAACAACCAGCGTTACGCCAGCAATTGAGCGATCTCAATAATCTCAGCCTTTGGGGCGCTTACCTCACCAGCGGCCTGATCATTGGATCGACCTTCGCGGCGTTCAGTTACATCACGCCGATTCTGATCAAGGAAGTCGGTGTACTTCCCAGCTACATAGCGCCTCTGCTGGCGCTTTATGGTGTGGCCAACCTGGCAGGCAACATGGTCGTCGGACGCATCGCCGATCGCCATACTTTCCCTGCATTGGGCTGGGGGCTTGCTCTGTTGGTCCTGGCATTGAGCGGCTTCGCTCTGGCTGGTGAGCATCAGTGGTTGAATGTGGTGTGCTTCATCACTATCGGTTTAACAGGTGTCGCACTGAACCCGGCCATGGCAGCACGAGTGATGAAAGCCGCCGAACCGGGCGCACTGGTTAATACGCTTCACACATCAGTCATCACCGCGGGCCTCGCTTTGGGTAGCTGGGCGGGCGGAGAAGCTATCAATGCCGGGTATGGCCTGCGTGGGCCATTGTGGGTCGGAGCGGGGCTGGCGTTTTTAGGGTTGATTAGCATGGTGCGGCCGCTGGTAAGTCGATCCATGGCAGCCAGGTCGTGCGCGTGATTGAAAAACCTGTTCCTGCTTGACCGGCAGTACCTGTTTCAGGCTGGTGCCCTCATCCGTTGTCTATATCGGAAAGTTATTGATGAGCTGACCTCATGGCACTATGCGGATTACGCCATCTAATCGTGAACGATCATTATCTGTAATTTGGGTCGCTGCAATGGCATCTTGAGCAGGGCAAGGATGTAGAGCCCGCCATCATCGACGGGGCTCGGCAGATCGTAACCCCTGCCTTTGTTTCCCTGCTCTGCATCTGCATTGCCTTTGTACCGATGTTCTTTCTCGAAGGCGTTTCGCGCTTCCTCTTCGTGCCAATGGCGTTGTCGGTGATCTTTGCCATGGTCTGCTCGTTCATTCTTTCGCGCACCCTGGTGCCGACCATGGCCAAGTACCTGCTTAAACCGCACTCACCTCATACGCATGCCGCTTCACGCTCCAACAATCCTCTGGTGCGATTCCAGCAGGGTTTTGAAGTACGTTTCGAGCGTTTCCGTGATGGGTACCGCAGCCTGCTGCAGCGCGCATTGGCGAGTCGAAAACGGTTCCTGATCGGTTTTGTTGCGGTGACAGGCATGTCCTTTTCGCTGGTGCCGTTTCTCGGCGCCAATTTCTTCCCTTCGGTGGACTCGGGGCAGGTTCTGATGCACGTGCGCCTGCCGGTAGGCACCCGCGTAGAAGAGACCGCATCGCGTTTCGCCGAGATCGAGCGAGCGATCCGTCGGGTAATTCCTTCCGAGAGGCGGTGACGGGATCATTCAGGTGCCAGGTCGCCGAACCAGTAGGACGAAGTGACACCGCCGTCCATGAGGAAGTCGCTGCCGGTGATGAAACCACCGTCCTGTCCCATCAGCAGAGCGGCTACAGCACCCACTTCATCCGGCGTACCGGCCCGGCCAGAGGGGCACAGATCGATCATGCGTCGGTAGCCTTCGCCCCGCGGGCCGGACAGTTCGTCCTTGGCCAGCGGCGTAATGATGATGCCGGGACTGATGGTGTTTACCCGTGCACCACACTTGCCCCAACGAACCGCTTCAGCCATTACCCGTAACGAATTACCTCGTTTGGACAGTTGATAGGCGTTCAGCGGATCCGTTACTTGGTCCGGTTGCAGAAACGGTAACGAAAGCAATTTGTCTGTGGGAGTTAGAGCCAACGCTTTATTTTGCTCAGCTGTCAAAGCGCCCAGCCGATGCCCAGACTGCGATGCAATGACAACAGCCGAGCCTCCAGCAGCAATGACATTGCCGAACTCTTCGAGCACCAGCGCAGTACCGTAGAGATCGACCGCCAGAATGGTTTCAGGCGATGCCTGCGACGGCGACACTCCGGCAGCGTGGATAACGCCGGTTACGTTACCAAGCGCTGTTGCTTTCTCGACCAGTGCATGCACAGATTCACGTGAGGACACGTTGACGGTAGTGATGCTGGTCTCGTAGCCAGCGTTGCTGAGTATTTCGGCCGCCGACAGAGCATTTTCTTCGCGCAGGTCGGCAAGCAGAACGTGTTTTCCCACGCCAACACGTCGCGCAATAGCTTGACCAATCGACCCAGGGCCGATGACAACAATCACGTCAGCATTCACATTTTTCATTAATGGTTTCCTGTCGGTTACAGATGGAAAGCATGTGAGAAAGCGGCGAACCGCAACTCGACGGAAGTGCTTTCTTTTAGTAGATGGCGTCACTGCGAAAGTAACGGGTGATCGAGGCAGTGCATTGAACAATGTAGGGACTTGCTGGTGCCTGAACTAGTAGTGGTTACCTGCATGAACTCATGAGTCTGGTTCATGAGTTGGGGCTGATGTGTTGATTGTTAGGGCTTTGATTTTTGCGTCGGGGAAGCCCCAATGTAATAATCAATAGGTACGCATAATGTGCATTATGTTAAATCAGGTGCTATGTCAGATATGTTCATAAGACACGTAAGTCACTGATTCGACGAATTCGTATTTGACGTCTACTCTCTCAAAGTACGCTGAAGTGAAGCTTCATACGAAATGCTCCCTGCTATCCGTTTTGCCTCCGAATACGCCGTGTCCACCGATTACTTTCATCGCTTGCTTCCTTGGGCCTTTACGAATGCCCTGACTCATCTTGACTTCCGGAACAGTCTTTTCGTACTTGCGGGCTAAGAAATGGCCCTACGAAACCGAGCTAGGGCTCTGATAATCTAATCCCATCTCAAATTGTAGACGCAAATGGCCTGCAGGTGATCTTGTCAAGCGCCTACACTACAGTTCGACGCGTTAGCAGATCTTTACTTCAGACGCCAACGCGTTGCCTGAGATTTACTTCAGATTCAATCATTCTCAGTGATGACTAATTCAACATCACTGAGGCGCTTTCAAATCGAGACTGACCTTTAGCGCCAAGCGTTTGAGACCGTCTAGCAATGAATAGAAATCGACTATCTCCACCGGAAACATAGATTTCCTATACGTTAAATATGTGTTCCTTGGCACCTTGTGCTTTGGTAGTTTTCCAGCAATCACTATGTATCTAGCATCTCGTCTCTTTAATTTTCGAGCGCACTCCAACGCCTCATCCACGGCCGACTGAATATCCGCTGCGGCACTCCATGCTACTGTCGCCTCTCCAACCTCTATCCTGGTAGCTAGTTTTATGCTAGGGCTTTTTATTATCAGAGCCAGTCGTTCAGACGTCATAATCAAGTTACCGTCCTTTGGGTGCTGTAATTGATCCGATTGGACATCGCGCATCCCATAGATTGGATCAGTCAAAACCTCTTGCACTAAATCAATATGCTTCTCAAAGAATGATCTCCATGAAGTTGCGTCACTTTCAACGCTTAGCATGGCTTCGTAATCAGTAATCATGTTGCTTAGTAAGGCTGCCTGTGCGTAAGACCGAAGTATCCACGCCTGCTGCGTATCCTCTTTAAGAGCGGGAAGCATCGTTTTATCTAGGTCGCTTGGCGTCAGGCTTTTGAATTCAAAACCCTTGGTCGAGTTTGAACGATGGGATGGAGAATTGTCTGCGCTGCTGCTGGCGATTGCCTGCAAAAACCGGCCAGCTCGAGTGTCCTCCCGGGTTGAGCGTCTTTGTCGAATCCATTGAGTTATGGCGTGACTGTAATCCTCTTCCAGTTTTGCTAGAGTGATCTCAGATAACCTCAATGAGTAATTGCCATCACTTATAGGCCCATCGAAATGAATTTCTAGAGTTTTCGTACTCGGCTTTAAGTCCATAATTTTTAGTGCATCAATGAAAATTTTCTTCAGGCCAAGACCTTGATGGCACGAGAGGAAAAATCTAGGATCAAAGACCCATTCAATAAAAGAAATGGCATCTTCAGGGCTGTTAGTTGGCATGTCAAAAAATGGGTTTGGAGGGACGTATGAGATTCGCCGAATCGTACCATTTGTCGGTTTGAGATAATCTTTTGCGGTCGGATTGGCTTGGACTGGCCACGTTTCGATACGGTTACGAAAAAGCTTGGCCAGGACATGCCACCCCATATATGAGCAGGATTTCCAATTGCCATCCACATTCTTGAATGTTTGAATTCGGAGTTCAACGAATCGCTCTCCATTTTTGTAGCTCTTCTTTGTGGCGAATCTGACCGCATCCTGACTTGTCCATTTACCCCTTAAAGGCTTTCCTTGCTTCCCCCAATTTACATCGTCGTTTGAGTACCTCCGGCGCTTCAGCATCGACTGCCTCCAATTCCGTCCAGATTCGCCTAGATAGACTGCACCCGCTCACATGTGCTGCACCGACATACAGGTGCCCTCCCCCAACGTTGGTTATCAACATTTAGACGCTCTGGGTACTCGGCCATGCGATACCTTCAACGGTCTACGATAGCCTCCATGGCATGACCTTGCTCTAAAATTGCCGTCAAGGTCGATGTGGGCTGGTTTTTATCGGGTCGATATTGGTACGCCATAAAAACAGCTTGCAGTTATCGATATATTGAGCTTTTCGCTCTGGAGGGGCGCTTGGACGGAAACCGGCATTCAAAAAATTCTCCAGGCTTGCTGCGGCTTGCATGTCGCTGACGGCCATTGGCCCCTGTCCCTGGACGCTGGAATTATCAGCAAAAACTCAAGGGACAAATGATCGTTGTATAAGCATACAGTCTTCGAGTCTCAACCTGGCTCACCTAGGTGGCGAGTTCTCACTTCACCTCGCCGGCCGTGGCCCGGCGGAGCATCGGATCTCGATACCATTCCACTCTACCCATGCCCCAGATGATAAGATGGCCAGCATCTTCTTTGCGCGAACCAGGTATGGCACGGCCTCCAAGGACAAAGGCAGCAAAAGCTCCCGCTTCTAAATCGAAGAGCCGGCAGAAAAAGGTCGCAAGCCCTATTTCTACGGGTGCGCGAGGCGTTGCGTTCGAGCATCGTGTTCAGGCAGTGCGCCTACTCGCTATGTGCCTTGGCGATCAGTGTGCAGGGTTGCGTGAGGGCTTTTTCATCGACGGCCTGCTGTTCCAAGGCAGGACGTTTGGCCATAACACCGACGATCTTGTGATCCAGGCTGTATCTCCTGGTACCGGCCAGAAAGCAACCATCAGAATGCAGATGAAGCGTTCGCCTAGGGCGACCGCCAGCAACGAAGCATTCAGAGAGTCCGTGGGGCTCGCCTGGCTCGACTTCAAAGCGCCGACATTCCAACGCGGTGTCGACGACAACCTAATCGTTTATCACGTAGCCAGCTCATCGCACATGGAGAGCGCTGTGGAGGTTGTGAGGCTTGCATTTGGCTCGCGGTCTCACGAAACTTGGTCAACCCGTGTTCATGCTGAAGGGAGCAATGATCGGAACAGGGCGGCGTACGCGGCCATTAGAGCCGCAGCTGAGCACTACAGTGACGCGCCTGTCTCGGACGAAGACTTGCTGCAGTTTGCGATTCACCTGAAGTTCTTCCCTCACGACCTGGACTCGGATCGTAGCCATGACGTTGGATTGCAGAAGCAACTGATCCAGTACGCGTTGCCGCATAAGGACAGTAGCGCTGTGTGGGCGAAGCTGGTTGGCGTTTGTGCTGAGCTCAATGGCAGCGGCGCAGAAATCGACCTGACCTCACTCCATTTGTACTTGGAAGGACTAGCTCAAGATTTTCACAGGTCGCGGCTTGTGCGTGAGGCCATCATAGACCTGAGCTTAGGCACCGTAGTTGTCAGCCAAGAGCGGCGCGCACAGCTTGCCCCGTTAGCGGAGTACTTGGAGCCCCTGTTCTCAAGCAGCCGCCCTGCCACGAGTACCCTCCTCGCGGATGAACTTCCACCGGTGAGTCCGGCATCAGATAGCACCCTCGCCTCTCGCCAGCTTGATCGCGTCAGTCAATTCCACAACGATCATCGGTACCGGGATGCGCTGGCGCAGTTGGAGGTGCTCGAAGACGGTCTCCCTACTTACGATGCGCACCAACAGGCCCGGTGGTATTTCCTACGAGGGATGTGCTTCTGGCATTTGGCGGAGGACGTGAAAGCCGCGGCAGACCTCGAAATGGCTGCCAGCCTTTACCAGGACGATGAGCGTATCGCGGCGGGCCTTGTCCGGGCGTCGATGCTCAAGGATGACGTGCAGACTGCGATCCAGGTTGGACAGGAGGCCATCGCGCGTTTCCCGGACTCATACTCGGTCTGGGTTGCGCTGACCAATGCAAGGCTTCTGAACAGAGAGCAGCTGACGACCGAAGAGATACCTGAGACATTCCGTGACAAGTCGGGAGCTTGGCAGTTGCTGGCCAGCTCAATGGCTGGAGCCGGAGATGATGAAGGCGCTGTGGATGCCATCCGGACAGCAATGGAGCAGTCAGACAGTTCCATTTTCATACTCGAAAACTATCTCCGGTTTGTCCTTCGATTGGTCACTGCCAACCCTTTTCACGTAAACACACGATCCCAGCCCGAAGATCGGCGTGTACTCATTCTTGACGCCATGTCGAGGTTCGATGATCGCGAGGGTGTGTTATGGGCTGAGCAGAGCCCCAGGACAAAATCCGTAATCATCTTCCACCTGGCTTATGGGCACTTGTTACTGGGCGAGCCAGCCGAAGCGCTGAGCATGATCGAAGCTGGCAGGCAGCGTGGCGTTCCCGAGGATGAATTAACGGTTAGGGTGGAGTTAGAGGCGTTCTGCGATCTCCAGCGCCACAGTGATGCTGTTGCCTGCTGTGCTGATCGAATCGAACAGCTCCCGAATGAAGCGCGGGTGATTTTTGGGCAAGCGTGCCTGATCGCCAATAACCCGGAGATGCTTGCCGCGGCTTGCAGTGCTCAGGTCGGTCAGCCTGATACGGATGACTCTCGCAAAGCGACCCGAATTCTGCGACATATGCACTGGGAGTTGCTCCTACGCCAAAACCAGCACGAGGCTGTGCGTGGTGAACTCGCCCATCTGGGTATCACGCCGCAAAACAGTAGCATCTGTGATGGCGTGTTTGCTGCCCGGGCGTATGCGGGGAACGAGGCGATGCGTCAGGCATTCGAAGATCGCGTCGTTGGGCTCGCACCGCATAGCAACGACCTTCTGGATCTATCCATGGCATCGCAATGGATGCTTCATGTGCGGCGTTACAGTGATGCCATCGCGATGTTTGAACGCCTCCTTCCAAGAGACTCGTTCAGTCCCATGCACGTTGATTTACTACACTGCTACGCGCTCAGTGGTCAGAGAGCCAAGGTTCGAGACCTGTTGGAATCGCTTCCGGAGGAATGGCGACACTCAGCAGATGCACGCCAGGTGGCATTGAGTGTTTACGGCGAGGCCTGTGACTGGCCAAGAATGCGCGAGATGGCTGAGTTGCTCGTCGCTGAAAGTCCTGGTGAGGCCGCCGGCTGGTTACTGCTCATTCAGGTTCTCGCGAACGAGAGCCCAGGTCGAATGGATGAAGCTCTTGCCAGGTTACCTGCACAGCTGAACGGCTCTGCTCAAGAACAGTTAAAGCTGGCCAACGCAGAGCTCAGCAGAGGTCTGCAGGAGCGTGGCCTTGACCGTATCTACCATGCGATGCGGTTGAATGGGGAGGACGTTGAAGCCGCAGCTGGCCACATCTCTCTCATGTTCCTCGCATCGAAGGAAATTGAAGCCGTTCATGCCCTTCCCTCCACAGTTGAGGAAGGCACCGCTGTCGAGCTTGAAGACAGCACCGGCAAGACTGGATATGTCTCAATCGATTTCGCCTCCGAGCAGCCACTGGCTCCTGCGGGTGAGTTCGTTGCCGCGGACTCGCCACGGGCCGCCCGGCTGCTCGGTTTGAAAGTTGGTGATACCACAACCGTCAGCAGTGTGGTGGGTGAGCAGACGCTCACGGTGAAGCGGATCATCACCCTCCATCGACGCCTGATCGACCTATCCTACGAGCGGGTGTCCAATTCGGTTGTCCCGAGCAAGACAGTCGTGGCGATGAGTATTCCAACGCGAGAAGACGGCGAGATCGATGCGTCTTTCTTCGTCAATCAGCTAGAGCAAAAGAAAACTCTGAGCCTCAATACCATCAGCCTGTACGGTCAGCATCATGCCACCCTCGCCCTGCTCGCCCGGCTGCTTGGCACGGATATCATTGAACTGGTGAGGGGCTGGCCTGATGAAGGGGCACTTCTCCAAGTTTCGACAGGCCTAGGCCCCCACGATGTCTTCCCCACTGACACATCCCAGGATCAAGCATGGCTCATTGACCTGTCGATGCTGGTGGAGCTTGCAACCCTCGGGTTGCTTGATGTCCTGGAGCTCTTCCCTCGCTTGTACGTCACAGCTGCCACCAAGCAGCTCTTGGACGTAAAGTTAGAAAAATCGGCCCACTATCGAAAGAGCGGTACGCTCTTTTCCCACGATGGCCAACTTGGCATGCAGGAGCTTACTGAGGAAGCCTGGCGCAAGGATCGTGAGTATCTCGAATCAATCGAGACGGCTATCGAAGCGTTCTGCCGGGTGGTTCCGGCATACGGGCCGACAGAGGCCTCCGAGCAGCTGCAGATGCTTGAGGACATCCTGGGAGATGAAGACCATGCAGTCCTGCTCGCTTGCCAAGAGTATGGTGCAGGGCTGTTGTCGATTGATGCGCGGTTGCGCGATCTTGCCAGCATGCTGGGTATCGTTGGTGCGTCCACTCAAATGCTGCTGAGGGAAGCTCTACGGGCAGAGGGGCTGACGCAGGAGGAGTATTCCCGAGCCGTAATGCGACTCATCATGACCAGGCGTAGCTTTGTTTCGGTTCGGGCGGTGGATCTCATCGTCATGATGAATCAGGGTGAGGCGTTTGCGAATTTCGGCATCAATCGCCTGCGTAGCTATCTGGCTGAAGAGCACCTTGCATTCGACACTGCTGTACCCGTACTCGTGGATTTTGTGTGCGGGATGTACAAGCAGAAACGTTGTAACCTAGGTGTGATGCTCCAACTGCTTGAGTTCTGCTTCGAGCCGCTGTTCAGACACTCGTACTGTCCAGAAGGCTTCCGCCAGTTGGCCATTGAGCAGGTCTTCCTAAAATTCAACACATACAGAATCAGTCCCGTGGCTCGTCGAGCCATTGAGCGAAGCCTGCAAGCGGCTGAACAGCGAGCGGAGCGTCCCTGCAAGCTGGTGAAGCTGAATGCGGAGATCACCTACGCCTTCGTAGTCCCATTTTGGTCAGTAGCAGCCCCGTCCATGTTGACTGCCACCCAGGTAGATACAGGAAGTGAAGTGCCTGCGTTAGGCTCGGATGGGCAGCAAACTGAAGAGCGCGGTGTATGACCTGCTCTCGGCGTGCTGGTCGTAGACCTTAATGGTTGCTGATCAAAGCCGTTTCAGATTGATGCCTCAACCAGGAACGGCTCTGAAGGTTTCGCTCCATTATTGGGGAGCACTCGGTATGCGTCCGGCCATCAAATCTTCCTTCGACGACTGCATCAGCAAGGTGACTTGGCCGGTCTGATACTGCGTTGCGCCAAGCGATCGTCAACCCGGATACAAAAATGGGTGTACCAATGGGTCACGGCCCCTATTACTCAGCCTCGATCCGCTTACTCACTGAAGCCAGCCTGCGCTTAACGCCAATTTTTGGATTCAAAGCCAGCGCTTCCTCATAGACCTGGACTGCTTCGGGGTACTGGCCCAGCTGCTCGTGTGCAAGCCCTTGGACTTTGAGCGCTGTGGGTTTCCAGGCAGGGTTTTCATCGGCGCCGAGCGAACGGGCACGCTGCACCGCGGTCAGGACTTCCTGGATGCGCTCGTCTGCTAGGTTGCCCTCCCCTAGAATTTTTTCTGCAGCGAGGATGATGCGGTCGTAACGAGGGGAATTGAGGTTGGCATCGCCAAGCTGATCAGCATCCATGAATTGGCCGTGAACGCTGTACCGGAAGCTTCCCATGTCCTTGAACAACGCCATGAGTTCCCCGGTACCCTCGTCCACTTCGTAGCTGTCAGGCCATCCGGCCTTGGGCGTGACGCTGTACATTTCGACCCGATTGGCCAGGTCAAATAGGAACACCTTGTTTCCATGCTCGGTTGGGCTGTTGGCGGTGGCGCAGAATGCGTATTTCCCGTGCCTAGAAATTCCGCTGGTGAAGATATTGGCCGTTAGATCTTTAGCGAGGATCACAGAACCACTGGGATCGAAAACGCTGAACGTTCCAGACAGTGTGCTACCAAAATGCCAATCTTCCAGGCAAAACACGCCGGTGTCACACACGTGGCCATTGTTTGGCCTAGGCATACTCCCATGGCAGGCAACGGTACCGCTGCTCACATCTGCAAGCACGTAGGCCCCTAAGCCGGATTCTCTGTGACCTCCCCGACCGGCTGACGGATCAGAGTCTCGCCAAGCGATCGCCCACTTCTTGGACTTGGACAGTTGATAGACGCCTGAGAAGTCAAGCGACTCGATTCGGAGAAAATGCTTGCCACGTCGGATCTGAGGGGTAGCCCGGAGCTCTGGCTGAGCGACCAGGGATGGAGCCTGAGCGGGCTGGTGCTTTGTTGCGGAATCGAATTTGACGGCCTTGGGCCTGTTGAACAGCCAGCTAAAAATGCCCATCTCCTACTCCTTGGGAAATTTGAGCGTGCTGGAATGCGGACGCACATTCCGAATAGTGTACTCGATGCTCAGCGCCTAGCCACACACGACCACAGCGGGAGCCATAAGCCTCGCAAACGATGCTCGCTCACTCTCCAGACGTCTCACTCAACGCTTGCCGCAATTGCTCAGCAAGCAAAGGCTGAAAAAGCTCAGACTCCGCTATTTGCCACCAAATGTTTGTCCCCTCCTCTTCGGTGACAGCCAGCAGATCGTGGGCCAGAAAAACCTCAAATCCCGCCCGGGCAACCTTGTCTTCGGCGCTGAACTCGTAAAGCCCCGCTTGGTAAAGCAGCTTCTTGACGATCAGGGGCAATAACCAGGCGGAAAAAATGAGGTGATTGTGGCGAGGCCAGATGCTTCCCTTCTCACCATTTGCGGGGCCATGAGCTGCGGCGTTTCGAGCGGCACAGAAATCGTGAACCCAGGCGTCGAGCGGGCGATTGACGTTTTTGTCCCAGTGCTCGCGCCACCACGATTCGTCTAGGTTCCCTTTATGCCAAATGGGAGGGTTCGGTAGCTCATCGAAGTGTTCGTTGATAGCCATGCGGAAGGCGGCTTTGTCATGTGGGACATTGAGTAGCGTGTCTATGGCAATCCTCATCAGGATCAGCTCAGATCGCTCATCCATGGATGTGGCATCGGTGTTTGCTCTGAGGAAGGAAACCACCGCCTCGTCGATGCGTTCCTTATGCTCCCCATTAGGTAGCTTGAGTAACGCTTCGAGCAGTGGCGTGTCGAGCGAGATCTGCGTGCGGTTGTCGACGACGTGGTAAGGCCGAATGAACTTGAGCCCCCCACTCCCCGCCAACATGTTTTGTGTTCCACCGTCACGCCGGCGCGTGGTCATACAGGAATGACCCGGTGAGGCGACATCGAACCGCTGCGCCACAACTTGGAGAGTGTCGGCGTTGTAATACCCGAACGTTGAACATAGCGATCGGGCTGCCATGGCGGAGAATGCGAGGTAGGAGCTCTGTACCAATCGCTGCTGGATCTGAGCGTCTGAAACCTCCAGTCCAGGTGTGTCATCATCCCAGATGATGAGCGCCGCCTGATGTATCGGTTGAGAGGGGTGAGATCCGAATCCCCGGTCGCCGTAATTGCCAAGGACACCGTCGAAAGCTATTTGCGGGATGCCCAAGACCTCACCAGGCAAACGACCCCGTTCGTACGGGATCAGGCGCATATCTGCGATTCGCTGCTCTTCGGCAGCAGCCACCCAGGGTAGAAAGAACACTACTGCCATAGTTGCGCCCCTAATTTGTCACACGTTGAATGATCTTAGCCCGCCGATCAGTGCTCAACGGGGCTGGTAACTGTCGAAGCAGTGAGCGCCTCAGGATCAATGTTGCGGGTCGTCCAGCTCGATGTTCGTGCATGAGCCATCCAATTAACGCTGACATGGCAAACTTTTGACTACGCAGTTTGTTTTCAAGGTAGCTAAGATAGTCATCTCCTCATCGCAGTGATTGCCCATGGACGATTTCGCTCGCCGTTTTGCTGAGGAGGGTTATGACCCCCACGCAGACGACCGCTCTCACCTTCTGAAGGCATTGAACGAACAGCTCGGTAGCCCAAGCGACGCTCCTCGTCTTCGACGCCTCTATGACTCATTGATCGATGCTGCAGATGATGGCGCCGATGACGGCATCTTGCGGCATGCGACGGAGCTAGTGGACTTTGTGGCTTCGCGCGTCGAGCCGGAGAACAGATGCCTCGTTTACTACTCGTGTTCCAACGCATGGGCCGCGCTGAGGAAGCTGGAAGTGCAGTCATGGGAGGACGATACCCTTGAACACCCTGCTCTGCTCAAACAGCTTTATTTCCTCCGCGCCTCCATACAACATTCCGGGTTTAAAGAGCTGGCACCAATGATTCGCTCCAGAATCCATTGCAATCTGGGCAATGCGCTCAAGGTGTGTGGCCGATGGATTGAGGCGCTTAGGGAGTGGCGTAACGCCTTGGAGGACAATCCGATCTTGGGTATGGCCCTGGGCAACCTTGGCATTGGCTTGGCTCAATATGGCAAGGCGCTATACGACCCTGGTCACACCTATTGGCTCCTTGTGCATGCACGGCGCAAGCTGGAGTTAGCCATCGCGGGTGGAGTGGGCCGTGATGGCGCTACCTATCCTGAAGCGATAGAGTTTTTCAAATGGCATCACGCCAGGCTAGCCGAGTCCGTCGACGACGATGATGACGCAGAGCTGTTAGAGCACAGCCTCGGCTCCTCGAAGGAGGAGCGGCGTTACCGGCGATGGTGCCTTGAGGAAGAGTTATTCCTCAATCCCATGAACGACCTGGGAGCGTTCCCCGCCGCCGCTCAAGACGTACTGAGGTTACCCGATCATAACGCCGACGCTGGAATCACGTACCTAGGCTTTTACAACCAGCTGAAGCAGGAGTACGGGTTCGCCCGTCATTGTATTTACCTAGGGGAACACGCCAAACCCGGTCATGTGGCAGACAGGGGCATGTCACTTGCCTTCAATTGCGATTACGCGCTCTATGGCATGGGTCTGGAGCATATCAAGACTGCCTATCGCAGCGCCTATTCGTTGCTGGATAAGGCTGCCTATTTTATCAATGCCTATTGGAAGCTGGGCATACCCGAAAAGTTGGTAGGCTTCCGGACTGTATGGTTCAAATCGGACAAAAATGGTCGTCTTCTCCAGCCGCGGGTTGTGCGTGATGAATTCATGTTCACCCGGAATCTTCCGCTTCGCGCGCTTTATTGGGTATCCCAAGACATCTACTCCAAGGAGCTGAAGGACGTAGCTCGACCTGATGCTCAGGCGCTTGATGAATTGAGAAACCACCTTGAGCACAAGTACGCCAAAATCGTGGATTCTTGCCATTGGATTGGCGAGTCCTCAGAGCTCTGGGCTGATCACTTGGCATTTGTGCTCGACAGGGATGACCTCGCCGCAAAGAGCCTGTTGATGCTGAAGCTGTCCAGGGCCGCGCTGATCTATCTGTGCCTGGCAATGCACTTTGAGGAATCGCAGCATAAGCCTGAGGGCCCGGTTGGCCAGTTGCCAGTCGAAGACTACCCGGACGATCTCAAAACCTGAGACCAGCGCCCATACGATGAAGAACCGTCTTGAGCCGCCCGCGGCCACATCAGAAAACCTAGCGAGCGGCACCCAAGCTGAAGGGCTCAGCAAGCCTACGATGAGCCTTACCGCAGCCCAAAGCCCATCCGCGCCAGCTCACCCAGAAGCTCCTCACGCCCATGCAGGCTAGAAACATTCCGGAGTCTGCTGACCACTTGCTCCGACCAGCCGGAAGCCTTCATCCCCTCGCGCTGATAGAACGCACCCAGGCGCGCATCGTATTCCGAGAGGACGCCCTCCTCGGCGGCGATCGAATAGGTTTCATGATGCAATACGGCTTGCTGCGGCAGCCGCGGCTTTACCTTTGCAGGTTGGTCAGGTGATGGGTAGCCGACGCAGAGGCCGAAGACGGGATAGACCTGTGGCGGCAGCCCCAACTCTTTTGCGACCCCTTTAATGTCATTACGGATACCACCAATGTATACGCTGCCAAGCCCCAACGACTCCAGAGCAACCACAGCGTTCTGAGCTGCCAAAGCTGCATCGATCGTGCCGAGCAGCAAGCTTTCCAAGTACGGCAGCGCCTCCAGCTCTACCCCTGCCTGCTCCGCGATGCGCGAGACTCGAGACAGGTCTGCAAGCCATACAAGGAACAGTGGGGCTTGATGGATATAGGCCTGATTGCCCGCCAACGCCGACAGGCGCTTCTTACGATCGACATCTTGAACAGCGACAACACTCCAGACCTGCAGGTTTGAAGACGTAGAAGCGGACTGAGCGGCTGCGACCAGGGTCTCGATCGTGCCTTCGGGCAGAGGTTGATCAGTGAACGCCCGGACGCTCCGGTGATCCAGCAGTTGCTCGATGACCTCATTCCATTGGGTGGCCGGCGAAATGTCAGGGGCGCCATAGCGGGCGTTGAGCTTGGACTGGGGATCGGCTTTCATGAGTGTGCTCCAAAAGGGCCGAAGGCTACCAAATTGATGCCCGCGCAACACGCTCAACACGCGAGGTTTCATTTACCATTCGGTCAGCCCAGGTCGGACACGGATAGACCGACAACACCCAGATACAGGTACCGTTCTTTTGGAAGCAAAACCACTGACAGCCCGCGAGGCTTATCAGATCCTGCGGGACATCGCTCTCGGGGTTCGTAGCATGAGACGACTAGGTCAGGAGTCGTGGGCTGAAATCTACTGCGGTTTGATGACAGTCGAGGCCGATGGCTGGGTGCTCACGTTCTATAACGACTGCGACACGCTTGACTATTGCGACAGCTGTTACAGCCCAGAGGGGCGAGCCTACGTTTTCGACTCGATGCAGTCGTACAGCACTGATCCTGTAGAGCTGCTGAGCACCTGGGAACATGCGCAGCTGGAAAAGCTGTTGGGCGTCGCGTAGTCGGCCATGGGAGACCGGCTGACTGCGCTAGCAGGTGTTGTAGCAGCGCCGACCTGAGTTTGAACATCGGTGTTTGCCCTTCGCCGGCACGAGCCGTGCAAGATCGCTTCTTTCTGGCTGTATCTCAGCTCGTGGCATGAGGTTGTGCCTAGCATTGATTGTCGTCGACTGCTTTGCGACCAGATGCTGCGGATTGCGATGAGTCGGTACTGGAGCTCTTTCGCAGATAGGCGATGCTAGCCGGCCAGCCAAGCCACCCGTGAACCGAAGCCAATCGTAGACCTGTAAACCTGCTTTCTATACAGTTAACCAGCTTGGTTTACAGTGTGAAAAAGTGGTTTACAGTCAATCTGACTTGCCATTCCGACAATTATCCTAACCAGGCGCGGAGCAAGCTCGGCCGCCTGAGGGCGCCACCTATGAGCGCTCTTTCAAAAGAGCAGCGGCCCTCTGGGTTTGCTCAGTCAAGCGAGGTGGTGGCGTCTTTGCCCAGAGGGTCGAGTACATCGACGTGCTCCCTCGCCCACTCCACCCACGCCTTCACATGACGCCCCTCCTCCTCGCTGACCTCGCCAATGCCAGCTGCTACGGCATCAATGAACCTTCTCAGGCGTACCGCTTGCTCCCACTTCTCCATGTTCTCCACTAAACGCAGCTGCAGCGCTCGCTGGTGCTCTGCTTTCATGATGGCTTGGCGTCGAATGGCTTCTTCACTCTCACGCTGACGGCGCCACTCCTCCATGCTCGCCCGATACGCCCTCATCCGCTCTATTACTTTGGCGAGACCTGTACAGAACTGATGAAGTTTGTCTTCCAGGTGGCCCGTCTTACTGTCTGTCCAGCTCCTCTGCGACCCTAAGTCTGGCTTTTCTTGAGCAATCAGCGTCAATTCGCCAGTCGAGCTATAGACGTAGATTTCCCGTCGCCCCAACCACATCACCGGCTCACGCATCCGGCGCCGCTTGGGCTGGGGCTCTGGGGGTGGCGGAGGTTTCACCGCTTTTGCAATACGCTCTCGCAGGGTCACGTAAACCATCTCCCTGTCGAACGTTACCGTGGTTCGGTTGTGATCATCCACCGCCCAAATGCATCCGCGTTTTGAGCTGTCTTTTATCAAGGCGTCCAGAAGCAATGCAGCGCGATCGACCATGTCACGCGAAATACGGGTATACAACACCCGCTCGCGCCGTAGATCCACCCGTCCTTCAACATCCTTCGCAGCCCTCACAGCCTGGAGCCATTTACGCATCAGCGGGTGGGGGTCTATTAACTTGTCCGGCACACTGAGTTTCTCTAGCTTGGGAGTGCTGGGCGGTTTGGGCGGCGCTGGAGGTAGCATCGTCCTGTCCAATACGCGAAACGTAATCAGCTCGGTAGAGTTCGGCGGAGCGGGCTTGCTGGGGCGGTTCTCGGCGGGCTTGGCCCAATGTCCACGAGGCGGCAATAAAATGCCTGCCTTCCTGCATGCCTTGCTCAGCGCGACATCTGAAACACCAATCTCCCGCGCCAGCCTCAGAACCGGTGTAGACCAGGCTCGATCGAATAGCTCGCGGGCCGAAAAACTCACGTTCTTATACATGCGGTCTCCTTGAGCGACCTGACGAGAAGGAGAATTTCTAAGCTGGACTCGCACCAATGTACATTCGTACTTAACTGCTTAGTCGGCTAACCTCGATCGCAAAGCGACTCTGTAGGAATTACACCATGGTCATTAACTCTGTTGCAGAGCGGCTGCGCCAGGCGCGTCACGTGACAGTCTTCACCGGCGCCGGCGTTTCCGCTGAGAGCGGCATTCCTACCTTTCGCGATGCGTTAACAGGGCTGTGGGAGCGATTCGACCCCGCCCAATTGGCGACAGCGGAGGCGTACCGAGCAGACCCTAGCCTGTGCTGGGGCTGGTATGAATGGCGTAGATCAAAGGTGCTTCAGGCCACGCCAAATGCGGCACACCTGGCTATCGCGAAGCTTGCGGATTACGTTCCAAAGCTGACCGTCGTGACTCAGAACGTCGACGACCTTCATGAGCGAGCCGGAAGTGAGGGTGTCATTCACCTTCATGGAAGTCTGCACGCACCGCGATGTCTCGACTGCGGTGCTGCATACGAGTTGACTCTGGCCGTCCAAGAGCTGTCCGAGAATGGCCAGCGCCTCGATCCTCCAAGGTGCGAAGGGTGTAACGGCCTCATTCGCCCTGGTGTTGTGTGGTTTGGCGAGATGCTTCCTGAGCGTGCTTGGAATGCTGGGCTTGCAGCAGCAGAGGACTGTGATCTGTTCTTATCGATAGGGACTTCCGGCATGGTCTTCCCCGCGGCAGAGCTGCCGCTCCGCGCATTGGGTAAGGGGGCGACGGTGGTGCACATCAATCCAGTACCGTTCGAGATCAGCGCGGATGAGCATTTCCTGCAAGGGCCGGCCACCCAGATGATGCAGCCTTTGATTTCTGCGGCTTTCGGCTGATCTAAGCTGTGCATGTGTGTTACTTGGTAGGAACCAAAAGGTGAGGACGCGGCGCGGGCTACTCTGCGCACTGCCGTATGTAGGCCTCGCTCAACCTGTGAGTTAGCTCCGCCAGGCGATTCAGTTTTTGCTCAAGCTCCTCGGTCAACCAGGGAGAGACCAAGTTGCCGTGCATCACGCTATTTCGTACGCGGCGCCAAGCCTCAAGGTGTTCTTTGTCAATGGTGCCACTGTCCACTAGCGGTTTAAGCCGCTGAACCACACCCTTTGCCCGTACGAGCCGAAGTGAGTCCATAAGCCTTTCGCGCAGCTTTCTTTCCCCTTCCCAGCTCAAAACATGGGCCTCTAAGCTTCTGATGGAGGTTTCCCATGCATCGGCTTCATCATCAGGAACCCGTACCTGTTTCGGCGCTGGGAACATCAAGTTCGTCACGCCCTCGATCGCGCTGGCCAAGGTCATACACAAAACCCAGTGCGAGCCAGTCGTCGCCTGCGCAATTTCCTGGTAGAAGTGAGTCAACGGGTGCATCTCTAGATTCGGTTCGGTCTTTTCCTGGCCGGCCCTGATGATCATCGACATAAGCAGTCGGTACATCTCCCAGAACGCTTCGCTGTGTCGTCGCTTGGATTGGCAAAGTAACGATGAAATTCTTGTGTCAGCAGCGTGCTCTGAAACATTTCTCAACGCCACCAGCGCAGTACCATCGCCCATATTTCGCGCAATCAGACGTGGGTAGACCAGCTGGCCGAGGAGAATGTTGAGGGGCTCTCCGATCCAATTTTCCAGGAAGACGCCGGGCAATGGCTCGAATCCGGAGGCGCTCACCCACAGCCGATGATCATTCCAAGTCTGACTGAAAGCTATCCTCCCGCCTTCGACTTCAACGATGTGCTGCTGACCTACGCCATCACCTGAGGAGAACATTGAGTCAGCGCGTTCACGCACTGCCTTACGCGTCAGCAACGGGATTGGCACGTCCAACCAGGCGTCGTAGACGACCTCTACACTTGCCTCGCGCCTCACCCTCGTACCTGAGGCCATTGTCATCATTGCCTGTAAGCTTCCAGAAAGACGCCAGATGCCCTGCGCCGTATCTCCCATCCGAACGTCTGCCCATCCGCAGTTCCATTCAACGCCTTCGTAGTCGATGGCAAGAACCCTAAGTTGATCCAAGTTGACGAACGGATTTTCATTGGCGTGCATGAGGCGCTTGTAAGCCTTTTGCGCGTCGGTAGGTTTCCCATGCATCACAAACTCCATCTCCGTGCGGGACGTGATGGAAATGTGGCCTGGCCCGATGAACAGTGGTTCCTCATGGTCATAGCCAATGACTTGCATAGAGGGGCATTCGATGAGCAGCGGAACCTGTAACAGCCGATGGGCCCAGTGATCGAGGGTTCGCATTCGCTTCCTTGCGCTGCAGCGCTGTAGAAAAGTTTGGCAATGGTAGCTGCAGACAATGGTTATCGCGTCCTTAGGCCACTCCACAGACAAGAACAGTTACAAATAAGATGAAGCGCGCATCATCGCGGAGGTTATGCGTGAGGCATTGCCTATCAGGCACAATCAGGTTAGCGAGTGACCAAGTTCTAATACTTTGGTCGCAGAGCGATTATCAGCACAAATGATTGTCCGGCCGCTAAGCCGCGAAGTATGCGGCGTTCCCTTTCGCGTAGTTTCAAATCAATGCTTAACCAAGGGCTGCCCCACCCACTACGCATGCTTGAGGCGACTCCCGAAAGCTGGCATTTTACCCGCCAACTGCAAGGAAAGCCTTATGCCGATTCGCCAGTCAGATTTGCGCAACACAAGCTTTAGTCGCTCCGCCCAGGCCTACTCCAGCCGTCGTCCTGGGCAACCTACTGCCTTCTTGAGTCACAGCCATCAGGACGCACAGCTTGCCTTGGGACTGCAGGAAATGCTCAAGAAAGCGGGATGGGACGTTTACATCGATTGGCAGGACAACACGATGCCTGCGATACCGGACGGTGAAACCGCGTTCAACATCAAGGTAGCAATCGTTCAGGCTGACTGGTTTCTCTTCCTCGCGACCCAGAATTCCATGGCGTCGAGATGGTGCCCTTGGGAGATCGGTTTCGCTGATGGGAAAAAAGCTCATGAACGCATCGCAATCATTCCTACCTCGGACAACCAGGGCCACTTTCATGGCAACGAGTATCTGAGCCTTTACAACAAAATTGACGTCGACAAACACGGCTCTGGCCTTGCCCTCTTTGATACCAAGGGCAAGGGCACGTGGGTGCGAAACCTCTAACTCCAATCTGTTCGGTAGCGCAAAAGAATGAAAAGGGAACATTTGCGGCTGGTTGATACCCTCTCCAAGGAAATGGCCGAGGGTAATCTGGCCATTTTCGCTGGCGCAGGCTTCTCCCAAGGGGCCGGGTTCGTGAACTGGAAAACGCTGCTCAAACCAATTGCCGATGAGCTGGATCTGGATATCGATAGGGAAACAGATCTGGTGGCGCTGGCGCAGTACCACGCCAACGCGAATGGCGCCAACCGTTCAAAGCTAGACCAGATGCTCGTGACCGAGTTCTCGACCAAGGTGAAAGTCACAGTTAACCACGAGATCCTGGCCAGGCTGCCTATCCAGACCTACTGGACGACCAATTACGATAAGTTGATTGAAACTGCGCTTGGGGAGAACGAAAAGGTCGCTGACGTCAAACACACGGTCAAGCAGTTGGCCACGACTAAGCCCAAGCGTGACGCGGTCGTGTACAAAATGCATGGTGATGTGGAGCATGCTTCAGAAGCGGTGCTGATTCGCGATGACTATGAGCGTTATCACGTCAAGATGCAGCCTTACATCACCGCGCTCAGTGGCGATCTCATTGCCAAGACATTCTTGTTCTTGGGCTTTAGCTTCACCGACCCAAACCTCGACTACATCCTTAGCCGGGTGCGCATCCAGTATGCGAAGCACCAGCGACAGCACTACTGCATTCTGCGAAAGGTCAGCCAGGAAAAAGACGAACCCCAAGCTGATTTCGAGTATCGGGTGCGCAAGGAAGAATTGTTCAAGCAGGAGTTGCTTCGCTTCGGCATCAAGGCAGTTTACGTCGATGATTTCAAAGAAATTACAGCGATTCTGCAGGAAATTGAGCATCGCCATAAGCGCAAGACCATCTTCATTTCCGGCGCGGCCCATGACTACCGCCCATGGACAGAGAGTGAGTCCACGCACTTCGTTTACAAGCTGAGCAAGGCCATCAGCAAAGAGCAATACCGGGTGATCTCCGGATTTGGGTTGGGTATCGGCAGCGCTGTGATCTCAGGTGTTATTGAGCAGACCCTCATGAACGGCCATCGCCTGGATAGCGACCAGCTGATTCTACGGCCATTCCCGCAGAGCCAATCAGGGGAGCGGCCTCTGAAGGAGCTGTGGACAGAGTACCGGCGCGACATGCTCGCCCATACCGGCATTGCCCTCTTCCTCTTTGGGAACAAGCTGAACCCGAACGGTGACGTCGTGCTGTCGAATGGCATGCGTGAAGAGTTTGATCTGGCGGTAGCCGGCGGCGTTTTCGTCATCCCTGTAGGCATCACCGGCTCGATATCGGCAGACCTCTGGAAAGAGGTGATGGCTGCCTATGACGAGACGAAGTACGAACACGGCAAGAAAATCACCCCCCTGCTGCAGGAGTTGGGCGCGGAAGGTACCGACCTTGCGCGTGCTCACGACGTCATCCTGACCCTGCTGCCGCTCATCTAAGGACGATAACCATGGCAAGAAAAGTATTCTTCAGCTTTCAGTACGAGGATGTACACCGCGCGATGAACGTGCGTAACAGCAACGTCATCGCTTCGGATCAAAAGGTTGGCTTTATCGACAAGGCTGACTTCGAAGAAGTGGAGCGCCAGGGCGATGCCGCCATCAAGAAATGGATCAATGATCAGCTGCATGGCACCAGCGTAACCGTCGTTCTCGTTGGGGCAACCACGGACAAGAGCAAGTGGGTGAAATACGAGATCGAGCAGAGCATTGCGCGTGGCAATGGCATCCTGACCATCGACATCAGCAAGATAGCCGATCTCAAAGGCAACACGACAGCTTGCTGTGGGCTTCGCGTTCCCGGAGCGCCGCACTACCAGTGGAACAACCATGATGGCCGGGAAAACCTAGGCAAGTGGGTGGAAGCAGCTGCTAGGGCGGCCGGTAAACCGTGACACCGACGAGGCGCCGAATGGCGCCTCTCTCTTTAGAATAGGGATTGTCTGATGTACGTAGGCTTCGAGATCGAGAATTACCAGACCACCAATCCGTTATCGGGCTTGGGCGTCAGCCGCTACATTCAGGGCGCTAGAAGTCGTATCGACGACCTCGCACTGTTCATAATTGGCTCCTACAACCAGCGCATCGTCCTGGATGCTGAAGCCTTGTCGAAGAAGATCTTTCCGGAGGCGGATTACGACGTATTCCTCTCTCACTCCCATGCTGATCAGCGCCATGCCGTCGACTTGGCGTTGGCGCTAGGTGAGCATGGGTTGAAAGTATTTGTCGACTCGACGGTGTGGGGTTTCTTTGGCGATCTGGTCAACAAGATCATCGCTCAGACCCGGCCATCGGATGGAGAATCGAAGGATGATCACATCCACCGAGTTCATGCTGATGTTCACATGATGCTGGCTGGCGCCCTTCATCGCACGATCGCACGGGCTGAAATGTTCGTATTTGTGCGGTCAGAGAAATCTGTGCCATTGGTCTTTAACAACAAAGCGAGGACATTTTCACCTTGGCTCTACTCAGAGCTGCAATTCAGCTTTCAGGTGCAACATGTCATACCCAAGCGAATCTTGGAGAGGCGTGAAGGCGCCACGCTAGATAGCGTGAAAGGGGTCAATAGCTTTGGTCTTGAAAGCAGGCAGCATGTCACCGCTTTCAAGGTGTTTAATGAACATCTCCCCGAAGTTGGCGGTGAAACGTTACGCGATTGGCTTGTTAAGCAGCCGACATCAACCCAAGGTGACGCAATGCTGGATGCGCTTTACAGCCGCTTCGACCTGCCTGGCAAGTATCAACGTAAGCGTGAACTCCTGAAGATGTAGCATCTGGAGCGCTTTGTGCTCCCCTGCTCGACCTGCCTGCACGTGGATTCATGTCCGTGCTGGTAGGTCGAGTTTCATTGATCCTCAATCCCAGGGTGTCGCCAGCTGGCACAGCCATAGTGCATGCCTGAGCTGGAGGCTTAGCACATTCTGACTAGGTGCAATCGGCCATTGAGCGGAGGTGTGAGGCCGGTGTGATCAACAGCCTCACCTACGAGCGAGTTCTGTAATCGCAACCTAGTCAGCTCCCCAGCGGGATGGTACTCAACTATGGTTTGTGCTCTGTCTTTCATAGCGAGCCGAGATATGCTCAGTTATCAGTCTGTCCCCCTGATGGATCCGCCAACAATGAAGTCCTTCATAGATCGAAACCCGAAGGAAAAAGCCGTGGAGGAGGCATTCGCGGTTTTGGCGCGCAACGGCTATGAAAGCGAGCGTCCGGATCCGGCAGACAATGTGTTCGTGGTCGCCGAGCAATTGAAGCGCCAGCTGGATCAAGTCAAGGCTTCACCCTCCGCTCCTGAATCACCTTGAGGTCGATCGGGGCGGGGGCTACGACAAATACTTCGGCACCATTCCAGTGATCGTTATTCGCTAGGCGTGTCTGGTCGCTGACTGCGGCAAATCTCCAGGGCCTTATTTGCAGCAGACAATTCCTCGCCAAGTGCCGCGGCTTTGGCTCGTAGCTCGGTGGCCTCGGCCGACAGCATTTCGTTGCTACTTCTCACGGCCGTGAACTGCTCCTGAAGCATTTCTTTCGCACCCTCCGCCCTGGCTGTAGCCATATTCGCCAGCCCCAGATCCCCTTCCAGCTGCTTGACCGCATCCTGGCTTTGCAGTGCCAGCTTGCTCTGCTGACGCGCCTCACCCAGCAGGCGTTCATTGTCACGATTGAGCCGAGTGAGCTCGTCCTGGCGAACCATCAGGGTCTGCTGGAGTTGCAGGGTCTCCTGCTGCATCTGCTGCAGCTGTGTTTCATGACGGCGCTGATCCTGTTCACGCTGCTCCTTGATCGCGGAGCGGTAATGCTCCATGGCATCACGGGCATGTGCGTGCTTTTCCTCCAGTGACCGCACCTGCTCATCCTTCTCTTGTATCCGTAACTCCAAATCGGCGCAGCTTTGGCTGATGCGAGCGTTTCGTGTGATCTCCGCTTGGAGGGAAGACTGGGACGTTCTCAACTCCTCAGCCTGGGCCGCCAATGCAACGTCTCGACTAGCTACGACCTGCTTGCTCTTCTTGAGCTCAGCTTCCAATTCGCTAACACGCTGATCCCTCGCCGCGATGCTTTGCTCATGAGTCAGTCTCTCCTGCGCCAGGGCCGCATTGCCCTCCTCCAGCAGGCGCTTTAGAAGCTGGCTGACCATTGCAGTTAGCTCGTCACTTAGACGAGCTGGATCAGCCTGGGGGCGCACATCTGCGGACTCCAGCTCCTGCATGTACCGCGAAATAGTGGTTTTTGACCCCGTATTTCCGAGCTCGACGCGCACCGCATCGATGCTCGGATTGACGCCGCGGGCAAGCAGCGCAGCGCGTGCCTTCTGCACCAAAGCCTTGTTAATGCCCCCGCGAGCCATGTTCTCTCCTACTATTTCGTAATGTGTTACATAACACGTTTATACATGACATCTTAGCTCATTTTATGATCAATAAAAATACAAAAACAAAGAGTAAATAATGGAGAGTTATGTACTCTTATCAGCGAAAATGCTTCAGAATCGTGTTCGATAGGGGTATGAATGGTAGGTTAAGGTGATGGATAAGGCGAAGCGGTATCTGGAGGCAGGTACGCGGGACAACACCCGCAAAAGCTACAGAGCAGCCGTGGAGCACTACGAGTTGACGTGGGGCGGTTTCCTGCCCGCCACAGCGGAGGGGATCGTTCGCTACTTGGCCGAGTATGCTGAAACTCTCGCCCTCAGCACGCTCAGGCAACGGCTTGCTGCGCTGGCGCAATGGCACATCAGCCAGGGCTTCCCTGATCCGACGAAGGCTCCTCAGGTGCGGCAGATACTTAAAGGCATTCGCGCCGTTCACCCTGCACAGCAGAAGCAAGCTGCGCCACTTCAGTTGCGTCATCTGCAGAAGGTGGTGGCCTGGCTGGACAATAAAGCCGCACAGGCCATTGAGGCCGGTGATTACCAGAGCTTGATGCGGTACCGCCGCGATTCCGCCCTGTTGCTAATTGGCTTCTGGCGCGGATTTCGAAGCGATGAACTGGCGCGCCTTCGTGTTGAGACGACTCGGGCGGAAGCCGGTGTTGGCATCACCTTCTATCTGCCCTACTCCAAGACCGACCGCGACTACCAGGGCAGCACCTTCTACACCCCCGCCCTCAAGCAACTTTGCCCGGTCGAGGCCTATATCAACTGGAGCACCGTGTCAGGTATCGTGGACGGGCCGATATTCCGCAAGCTCGATCGCTGGGGGAATCTTTCCGACAGTGGCTTCAGGGCCAGCAGCTTGATTCCCCTGCTGCGCCGGATTCTAGAGGCTGCGGGCATCCCTGCCGCGGCGTACAGCAGTCACTCGATGCGAAGAGGCTTTGCAACGTGGGCGTCGGCTAATGGATGGGACATCAAGGGTTTGATGACCTATGTGGGGTGGCGAGACATGAAATCTGCGTTGAAGTATGTAGACGCCAGTAACTCCTTCGGCAACTTGGCAGCTCAATCTCAATCGATCGACGTTCTTGAGAAAACCTGAATCGTCGTGGTTTCTCTATGGCGATCCAAGATGCCATCTGGATGGAAACTGTCGTAGTAGACTCCCAAACGACAGTAGGAACCTTCACGATAAGCTCGCGCGCGAGGACGCAAGGGCTACTTCACAGCGCCTCACCCGACGCGCAACCGCACTCAGCAATACTGACCACTGGTTCGGCGCCGCGTGAAGTTTCAATCCGTGCTGGATGTGGTGCAAGTTGCGTAACTGTACCAATATGATCCCCTGCTTGCTTCTATTTGATCTTTGTTTACATGGGATTAATCAATACTGTGGGGGCGCTGATTGGCAGAAATTGGCCGCTATCAGCCGGTGGTGACAGTTGACTGCTTACAACCCGATGTCACACAGCAGTTTGCCAAACGCCTCAATTTTTTGCTGATTGGGAAAATTTTGCGATAGTACAACTTAATCGGGAAATGATTTGACTATGTAATCCAACCCCAATTCATCAAGAAAAACCTCGCCAGCAGCTTCACACCCCATCATGCTCAGATACATACTTTGCCCAACAAGGCTCCTGTCATTTACTTCGATAATGTAACCGTCACCAGCGCTTGCCTTCGCGATTTTTTCACTGACAAGCGCCTGAACGAATTCGCTATGCGAGTCCCGGAGTACCAGTTCGGCCCGACCGCAGAAATCGAAATTATCCTCCGGTTCACGACAAGTTATTTGACGCACAGCCTCGTGGGCAGCAAGCCTGGAAATCTCATATACCTCCTTTGCTCTAGCAATATGTTCGTGGCTGTAAAAAACTTCACGGATGCGACTTTCAAGAGGAAATCTCAGCTCCTCAATATGCCTAACCCCTTCTCTAGCCACTCTAGAGAATGAAGTAACCTTGGTTGATCGTAATCTTTGCTTATCGAACAATATACCAAATTCATTCCTTCCGGAATCATAAAGAGATAAAAGCTTGTTCGCGACGATGGGTACTTGATGATCCGTCTCTGTCATTATGATTATTTCTGAAAATGAGTTCTCTCTTCTAGGATCGCACTCTCGCTGCTCCAGCCATAGTTCAAGGCCTGGCGTAAAGCTGTCTGCGTGGTAATCTTTAGTCCATCGCCACTCACGTTCGTGTGACCAGTCAACATATTTCCCACTTCCTATGTTCATTGCCACATACCGATATTGCTCATGCTCACCTAACCCGCACTCAGGTGATAGGTTCCGGCAAAAATAAGAATCGTCTAAATGGCGATGCAGCTCTCTATGCTGTGCCGACAAACCTGAAATTACCTTTCGCCCGCCAGCCGCGAAAAACTCGCGTTTTTTGACGACTATCGCATATTTTTCTACATAGCCACTCCCCTCACGCTTCGACTGATAATCGATTAGCGCGTGAAGGGGCATTTCGGTAAAGCAAAGTGCTGAGCGCCGACCATAAATTGTTGGCTCCACATCACCATTAGCCTTTTCGCGAAGCGACCAAGACGTCTGTAGATAGCCATCATCAATAATTCTGAGCAACACCTCGAATGCTGATAACTCAAAATCTAGCAAGGGATGTCGATATTTTTGATATTCCAATATTATGCCGTTGCCGTGAGCATCAAAGGCCACTGGCATAGGCTCCGTATCGCCTGCCTCGTTAATCCAAGCCAACTCAGGTTTCATTCCGTGCACAAAATGCACGACCCAGTCTGACAGGTCATCTCTAGTTCGCACTACTGGTTCCTTCCTACACATCAACCTACTGACACAACGTAGCATGACCATTGTTTAACTAGAGCTGCCAAGTAACGTGAGGCTCGGACAGGCCTTTTCAGTAGGCATGTTGCATCTCCGTTCGAAACAGCGAGGCCTCTGGTTCTGGCTGCTACATTGGTTCTACTTATGCCTGAAGTGCCCGCCCTAGTTGCTGGTCAAAGCGCCCGGACAAGTAGAACGCAAATGAATGGCCTGAGCAGCTTCCTACCGAGTCAACTCTGCTCGTCAGTAGCTCCGAACCATGGCGGTACGAGTTTCTTGTCACGCCACTCCTCGGTGAGAACGACACCAGGGATTTTCCCCCAAACCCCCTCGTCCGCGTGGTCAAGGACGATGATCTGCAGGCGTCCTTCCGAGGCGCTCACCGCAGCTGCCAAAGCCAGGAATACTTTGCGCACGGCTATACGGTCTTCATCCTTCAGTTCGTGTTCTTCATCGGCTTTCGCTGCGCGTTTCACAGGGAAATAGACCTGGCTTGGCTGGTCGAAGATGAGGAAATGCGGAACAGGGTGCTCGACTGATTTTTTGGCCATGAATAGCGTTTGCAGAGCGAGCAGCATTGCTACGTGGTAAGCCAGCCAGTTGGCACCGCTTCCAATCTCCCACAAGTAATCATCTCGACCGTCATGGCGCACTTTGATGGTGAGGTCGGTGATGGACAATCCGATCCGGGCGCTTTTCCATTCTGCGTCCAGGTTCGGGGTGATTTTGGCGCACTGATCACTTAGCGCATTGAGAATTTTGCGGGTTCGCTCCCGGATCTGATCGGTAGAGACTGTGGGCGCAAGCTGGCCCAGTTTCTCTTCAACATCGGCTAGACGCTTAGCCAGGCTATCGTCCTGCTGGGCCTTTTGGTAGTTGTGTACTGCTTCCTGAAGCCTACCCAGGTACCGGTCAATGTCCGACTGACGCAGTGCTTGCCCCTTGGCTTCAGCGTCTAGCGCTTCAAGTGCTTTGATCTCTGCCCTGATCGCCTCTAGCTCTTCGGCGTCAACACGAACAGCATTTCGCAAACGAACGAGCTCATTTTCCACAGAAGCGGAGATTACCGGCGTTTCTTGAGCCTGGGCTTCAATCCCCGTCAGTGCTGTACACAGAGCATCAAGTTGCTGGGAGGCCGAGAGCTGACTGGATCTCAACGCATTGGGATTGGTGTCCTGGTCGTCTTTGATCAGGCCACGTAACCAGCTCGAAAGCGACAGACGCTCTTTCATTGTCTCTAGCGCGGTAAGGTACTCATCAGCGTCACCTTGAATGCGCGTCAGCTCTTTTAAATTCTGACGACCTGCATAGAGGTTTGCGGCGATGACATCCTCTCGCCTTTTGAGCTCCCCGATCTTGATGATGGATGCCTTGATGGCATCGTAGTTGGGCGATGCGTCACGTGAGCTCTTTTGTAGAATCGCACTAAGCTGCTGGACGGCGACAGGCCAATCATCTGACAGCATCGAATCTATCGGTACCAGCCCATATTCGCGGGCCTGGTAGTAACGACTACGAGCCTCTGAACGCAGACGAGCAGATGCATCGGCCAACGTTTTGAGTTCTGATTCCAGTTGCTTCTTCTGACGCTCAAGATCCTTGACCTCCCAGGAGGCGATCAGGGTCTGGGAGGTCACTGCACCGAGGATAAAGGGGAAGATGTCTTTGAGCTTTTCGCGATGGCCAGTGGTGTCAGCCTTGTAGAAGAGGACGTCCGGGTTAGCCACGATATTCTGCGGCTGAAACGTGAAGGCCATGAGATCTCGGAAACTGGGACGGCTTTTGAAGCCGTAGCGAATGTCCTCATCAAAGCCCATGTTAGGAAGGCCCGACAGCCTGTTGAGCATATTCTTTACGCTGTCGCGGTTTGTATTCTTACCTTGGATTTGAGTGGGAATGCTGAGCTCATCACCTTCAAGAAGGAACATGTCATCTGTCGACTTTTGCCTTCCAGGCTCTGGTCTGGCAAGCAGTTTAAGACCCTCATCGGTGTCGACGAGTAGTCCAAACCATGCACACGTGTTGCGTATGGTGCCGACAGGAATCGCACATTTTTCGGATCCTAGGCAGTAATCGATAATGGGAATAACGGCTGATTTACCTGCTTTGGACGAGCCACTGATCACGTTGACCGCGCCGGGAGTGAAAGTTACATCCCGGTAACGCCTGCCATTTTTTGGCCACAAAATCAGCTTTCTGATCTGAAGTTTCATTAAAAACCTATCCGTAGAGCAGCCTGGACTTCCTGAATAGTGAGTGCGCCACACCAGCCGCCGAGCTTATCCGCAAGCTTGCCCAGTTCTCTGATCTTCTCGCGTGTCTTATGGGGGTAACGCTTGATGGTGCAGTCGACCAAAGCACTGGCATAATCGAGCTGAAGCAACCCGCAATCAATGGCGATCGTCAGGCTAGACAGCGAAGTTGGACGCAGCATCAGCATGCGGCGCTGCAGCGTCAGGATCGCCTCCTGCTTCTTGGAAAACTTACCGATGAAGAGCCTGAGACCTGATGACGGGTTAGTGGTGCCGATGGTCGTTCTCAGCACCTCACTGAATAGGATGGGCAGGACGATAAAGAGCAGCGGGAGTGCAGGTGGTTTGCCTAGGCTCTGACGCTTGTAGCCCTTGACGAACTCCCACATGAGGATCGCCCCGAGCGCGGGGTTTTGTACCAAGTATATCTCATCAACGGAATGTTGATGTTTAATGAGCTCTGCGGTTTCCATCCTTGCCAACCTATGATTTTTTTAGCTTTCAAGCCTGTCGTGCAACGCGACAACGCGACACGCTTTTATTCGTCCAGGAGATCGCGGTAGCGGGGATGCCAGCCTATTTCTTTTGCATTCGAAAAATCGTGATATGTCCCGCGGACAAAAAAACCAGGGGAGTCGACATCGTTGAGTTTGGCGGTCGCTGCCATGCATTTCAGATGCAATAGCTGGCCCTTATCGACCTCACTGGCTGAAGCGGATTGCAGGCGTACCTCTTTGTTGAACAATTTCCACTGGGTGAGCAGGCTTTGCTTGAACTCATCGAACTCAGGCTCATACACCAAGCCTTTCGCCCCCCAGTTCACTTTGTTGGTCTTCGAGTGCAGGAAATCAGTCATGGCCTGCAAGCCCTCCCCCTGCTCCTCGATCAGCTCCAACTGGCGGATCAGGATGTGTGCGCTGGAGCGACTCTTTTCGACCTCATCTGCTGGCGGCGCTGGCAGGGCGTACTTGAGAAGATGATTGTAGGAGAATCGAGTATTAAACGTCGACATGCGATCGCTGAATTCATCACGAGAGATCGCAGGGTATTTTCGCTGACTGATTAATCCGTCGGAGGTGTTTTTCACCCACCCCACAGCTGTGTCGCAAGCATCATCCAAGAACTCGTTGGGTACAGTCAGGGCGAGATGATCCTTGATCCTTTCGACCAATTGATCATTGCCCGTTTCGAGCTCAAAGGCCATTACGAGTGCTGCCAATTTTTCCCTATCGTATGCAAGAAAGCGCTCAATGTAGGGCTTGCAGCCTTCATGCTGCTCGGTTTCGTAATCCTCTTTAATGCTTTGTACCACCATGTAGACTTGCGCCGGGGTGTGGGCATAGTGAAGCGCGCTGGCGTACTCCCCTTTCTTCTTTTGAAGGACGTAGATCCGGAAAAGCGTCTTGGCGGGGTCGACTGCCCCAACCTCGATAGCCTCAATCCAGTTCGAGAAAGTCTTCCACAGATCGACAGAGAAATTCGCAATCGGGTTCGTGGCTAGGCCGCTTTTGGATTGTTCAAGCAGCCGCGTACCATCGGGCAGAACTACATCGACATCATCGAGCACTTCAAGCGCCACAAATGAACCGCGGGGCGCTTCGCAGAGATGCAGGCACATCCGAGTGGCCTGCAACGAGTAGCCGAGGTACGAGCCTGGCCTGCTGGACTTCAGTAGCGGACTTTGCATCTCTGCCGGAGTGGTTGGCGAACCCATTGAGTGTTTCTCATCCCTGCCTTGACGTAAGACTCACCCTCGCGATGCTTGCACCGCTTCTGGATTTGAAGCGAGACCTCCAAGCAAAGCAAGGCGCCGGGCGATTTCAAATCGCCAGCATGGTAGCGCAACTGGGAGAGAATTTGAAACCAGAACCCTTCCCCCATCATTTGCTAACAAGCGGCCAAGCCTGCATTTGCCAGATCATCTGGCATCGTATAACGATATCTAACTGTCGACCTAACACCCCACCTCAGGCAGATTACGGGTTTAGACACCTACCGTTTGCGGAACTCGACTCACACTCACTCTTTCCTGAATTAGCTGAAGACCAAAATGAGCGCGCTTCTCCTTCACGCACCTCAAAATCAAGCTTTCCTGGCAGACGTTGGCAAGTACATCGTAGAGCTTGAAGGTTGCATCAAGCGACATGCCTTTTTTACCGCTGCCCGGGCTGAGGGTCTTCTGTCAGCTCGTGATAGTTGCGCCTTTTTCACCGAGTGCATGGCGGCGTTGGAAAGCGCGTTCGCAGCCGACCTAAACTCCTATTCGACAATGCGGTGGATGTACTACCTACGTCGGTTACCACACAGGGTATTCGAAGGTGAACTGGCTTCCACTGCTCCTAATGCACGAGCATTGATCGAGGGCTATGCCAATCGCAGCGGCAAAGCCGAACCAGCGACTTATGGAAGCCGAGGCTTCGTATTTCCGGTCAACGAAAGCACCCTACGACACATCGCGCGCTTTATAGCCTTCATCACAATCATTTATGACTTGCAAGTTGGATTCCGGTTGGCGAGCAAAGGGTACGACTATGCATTCCCTGCCACTTCCTCACGAACGCCAAGGAATGGGTCGGTAAGGGCCCCCCTAACCCACAAACCAATGGCCAGCCCTGCCCCTACTGTCCTGCCTCAGCGCGTGGAAAACGCGCTGGTGGAGTCCGCAGTCCGAATCTATGATCAGCGCCACGACCGCCATCGGCGCACGTTCCTTGGCGCAGTGATGAGCCAGACAGGCCTGGCCCATGATGAATCTGCAACAGCTGATCATGCCCCAGAGCTCGACGTTTCCTGCGCTTACTGGGGGTTGCTCAGCGAAGAGGCCTCTATTTCCCCTCAGCCCTTTCTTGAGGGCCACGCCCATGCTGCTCACTTCGGTGACGATGGGAAAATCATGGTCAGGTTTGGCCCGAGCACTCTAGATCTAAGCCGCATTTTCGAACTCTATCGATTACCCGCGATGGCGGAAGTAAGCGTGGACACCCACACCTCACTGTGTTTGATCGTGCTAATGCTCGGCGGGCGCTGGCTGCAGCGCAGCCGTTACTCAGTGCTTCGTACCATGGAGCTTGGTTACTTCATTACTAAGCTTGAGCACTGGAGCACGTTTGGCGAGGAAGAGTATCCGGCAGTCTGCAGCGAAATCAGAGCGGCTCTCCCACAGTTTGTGGCGCCTGCCGACTTCAGCGCCTTCCGTAATGGTTGCGCAACATTCAAAGGAGAGGTATGGCCTACAGCACACGGAGCCCCGGCAAAAGCAACCAACGACTACATGTGCATCGATATGTGGGCTGCCTCCATGGGGTTCCTGGCATGGCTGCAGTTCCCAAAGTTGCAGGGCAACGTCGCGAACACGCGCGCAACCAGGTTCGAGGACGTTGTTCAGGATGCAATTGACCGAACGCAGTGGGGTCATAGTCAACACCGCGTGATGAGACAACGCACGCTCCGAGCCCACGGCCAAAACCTGACCGATATCGACGCAATCGGATCGTATAAAGACGCCCTTCTCATTGTTTCGTGCAAAAGCATCCCCTACACCCGCGATTACGACCAAGGAACTCATAGAGCTATCCGGAATGCTGCGTCAACAGTGGATCAAGGCGTCGAGTTTTGGAGTGATATTGTCGATACGCTCACGGCAAATCCAACGGGCGAAAATTTCGATTTCTCGCGCTACAAGCGCATCATCGGCGTGCTCTGCACTCCATTTGCGGTCTATACAAGCGATGCGAAGGCTTTGTCCATGACAGTGGACGAGCTGCGGTGGGCGTCCTCTCTGGACGAGCTCGTGACTTTTCTTGAGGGATAGTCCAGTGTTCCGGCCTGGCGAGGCAGGGCATCTCATGTGAGCGCAAGGGATCGACGGCGGTGACCAGCGGCGTTGCTCCACTGCCAAATGCAGCGACATGAATTACGCCTATTGGTTGCTGGATGATGCTCAAAGATATGCCCTAGCTACTAAAGCAAGCGCAGCACCTGACAACCGAGGCTGCGACGCTGATGAACCGCTCCATCACTGACCACAGAATCGTGATGCCGCGCTTCGACAAACGCGTGAAAACCTACGCCTTGATCATGACGCAGGTTTTCGACGCGGTGTTTGCTTCATCTCTGTGAAGTATGACTAAGTGTTGGCGCTGATTGAAAACTGACCCACCCTGCCGATTGAAAATTGACCCAGGACGGATTGCTGATTTCTGTCCCAGCAATTGTGGATAAGCTTAGCAGCAGTGTTCCGATTAAAGACGCATCAAGC